>JAIFNG010000139.1 GCA_020047815.1 Anaerolinea sp. | reverse complement strand
GCTGGAAATTCCGTGCCGCAGACAGAGTCAATTAACTTTCCGAGAACCTCCGCTTCACTCCAGCCGTAGAGATTTTCAGCAGACTTGTTCCATTGTGTAATGCACAGATCGTTGTCTGTGGCTATGATGGCATCGGATACATTATCAAGCAGGTATGCCTGGTAATTTGCCTTCTGCTCCTGATGTTTTCTATCTGTAATGTCTGTCATGACCGAACGCCAGAGCTGCGGCATGTCAGGTGAGGTTTCCAGCGCGGCAGTCCGCACTTGGACATAGGTTTCCCTGCCATGACGCAAGCGGATGGATAACTCGCATACCTGGGGTCGTTTTGTTTCCAAAGCCAGCTGTCGATGTTTGATAAATGTCTGGAGGGAGTCAGATGTCAGGTAGGGGGAGAGGGGATGACCGATCAGATACTTGCGTTCATTCCCCAACAATTCCGCAGCGGTCAGGTTTAGATCCAAAATAATATCCTGTTCATCGAAGGTGAAATATGCCACCGGGGCAAAGTTATACAGGTCGGCATATTTTTCCCGCTCCGAGATAATTTGTTCCTGCATCTTTCGCAGCTCATCATTCTGTAATTCCAACTCGATTTGATGCACCTGCAATTCGGTAATTAATCGCTGGGCATCTTCGATGGAATTGATCTCCACCTCTGGCGGCTCTTTTTTAGGAAGCAATTCCTCTGCTTGCTGCCTAAGGTTTGCAAAACTGCTACGAGTAGGGTTTGAATTGAATTTCTTCATCTTTTTTTGTCCAAAGGCAGGTGGTTTCTCTCATGTTGCCCGGCTGAAATGATACTTTTCTTAGACATTCGCTGTTTTGGGACTTGTGCAGAGGGTTTTGCGCGAGGCTTGTGTTTCCTTAGGAGTTATTGTTTCTTTCAACCATATTCCTATAGGTAATGACAACGCCGTAATTGCCCAGGGGAGAGGCAGTTACTGTGATCCATGTTACCCGTCCTTTCTTTTTGATAATACCCATTTCGACGTTTTCGATCAGGCGGTTTTCTTTTAACGCACGGACACTGGCGTACTCTTCTGTTGGCATGGGGGAACCGTCGGGACGGATGATCTTCCATTCTGTGCTGTCAATGGTGCGATTTTTTTGATTTTCCTTTTCCAGACCCAAAATACGTTCGGCTTCCCGATTACTTTCCAGTATTTTGCCTTCCCTGTCGGCAACTGTGATGCCAAACGGGAAAGAGTCAAACAGCACCTGGTATTTTTCCAGACTTAGGCGCAGGGCTTTTTCCATATTTACCCTGCTGGTGACATTGTGCGCCAACACCATGCCTGCGTACGCCTCTCCCTTGCTGTCTCGCAGAGGAACGATCATTTGATGGTATGTCTGGTCCGCAAAATTAATTTCGAACGATGACGCCTCCCCTGCAAGTGCTTTTTTATATAGGGGCGCAAACTGCCTGACCACCTCCGGGGGGAATGCTTCCTGCAGGGTATGTCCTTCCACGCGCAATTTATCGAAGCCGGCTTTTTCAAGCTCATCACCTCCGGCAACCAAATATCGAAACTCGCGATCGAACAACAGAACGGCGATATCCGGCAGGGAGGATATAAGCAAGCGGTAGCGTTGTTCGCTTTCGCGCAAGGCATTCTCCGCCTTTTTCCTCTCGGTCATATTTTCCTTGACAGCCAGATATTGGGTAATATTTCCCTTTTCATCGAGAATGGGGGAGATGTTTGCATATTCATAGAATATCCCGCCATCCTTGCTGCGGTTAATGAATTCTCCGCGCCATTCCCTGCCTGTGCTGATCGTCTCCCATAGCTGGCGGTATGTTTCAGGCGGAGTCTGATCTGTTTTCAAGATGCGCGGATTCTTGCCAAGGACTTCTTCGAGGGAATACCCTGTGATCTGCGTAAAGCGCGGGTTAACATACTCTATATTTCCACTCGTGTTGGTGATGACAATGGAGGCAGGGCTTTGTTCCACTGCGGTAGACAGCCGCGCCAATTGCAGGTTTGCCAGTTTGAAGGCGGTAATATCCATCAACGTGATGACCACCCCGCCGACTTGCTGCTGCAGGGTCTGATACGGTAAAAACTTGATCAGGTACCAGCGTCCATCCTCGTTTTGTGCTTCCATTTCCAGACCGGCTAAAGTGTTTAGCACCTGCTGCGAGTTGCGCGCCAGATCGCAGTTGATGATCTGGTGCGTGATGTGGCTGATCGGGTGGCCGATGTCCTGCTCAAGCAGGTGGATTTCGCGCTGTGCCGAAGGTGTAAACAGGCGGATGCGCAGATCACGGTCGAGGAAGATCGTGCCGACATCCGCGCTGCTCAGCAGGTTGTTGATGTCCTCATTGAGTTTGGTCAACTCCTGTATTTTGGCATGGTACTCGGCGTTGACCGTGATCAGTTCTTCATTGACGGAATGTAACTCTTCATTGGTGCTTTGCAATTCCTCGTTTGCAGCAAACAACTCTTCGTTTGTTGCCTGCAGTTCCTCGTTTGAAGTTTCCAATTCCTCCATAGTGGCTTGCAGACTTTCCCGCGTAAATTGCAATTCATGTTCCAGATCCTGAATACGCTGCTGCGCGCCGGCGTTGATATCGAAGGTTTGTGCCGTGTTCTGCCCGGCGGGGGATGTCTGTGAAGTTGGAATGAATTGGATGATCGCCATCTTCTGGCGGCTGGCAGGCTCGACAAACGGTTTGACCCTGATGTCGATCAGAGTAGCCTCGGCAGATTCACCCAGGTGAATATTTTTATAATTGACTTCCTGCTGGTCTTTGAATACCTTGTGAATTGCCGTACTGAGCGGAACAGAAAGCCCCTCACGCGCCTGCTTCAAGATATTCGCGGTGAACAACCCGCCGCTCGAGACGCGCAGGTATGCGTCCATGTCACCCGCAATGTAAATAACGTCCTGGTTTTCGTCCACGACCACTGTCGGGTGTAAAAACGCCTCGATCACTCCGCGCTGGATTCCCTCCATAACGCGCAGATCATCACGGACTACGGGATTGTGACTGTAACGCCGTCCCAAACCCGGCTGGGTTGTCAGCGGCATACGCCCCAGCCGGTTGTCCTCCAGCGATGGGCGAAACCCGCCTTTATATTGATAGATCTTATATTTAACATGGCGGTTCTGAAAATAGTCCTCTGAATCACCGATGGTCTCGCTGGTGCCGAGAAAAAGAAAACCATCGGGGTTGAGGGCAAACTGAAAGGCGGAAATCACTTTTTTTTGCAGGACTGGCTGCAAATAGATCAGCACATTTCGGCAGGTGATCAAATCCACCTTGGAAAATGGCGGGTCGGTAATAATGTTTTGTTGGGCAAAGATCACCATTTCGCGCACGCGCCGCGCAACCATATAACTTTCCCCGTTTTTGATAAAGTAATTTTGTAAATAATCAGGTGAAACATCCTCGGCAATGCTTTCAGGGTAGGTGCCCTTGCCTGCAAACTCCAGCGCGTTCTTGTCCAGGTCGGTGGCAAAAACCTTGATGTCCATGTGATGACCTGTTGTTTCCATGAATTCTGTTAATAGGATGGCGATGGAATACGCTTCCTCGCCCGTGGAACATGCCGCCACCCAAACCCGGATCGAATCGCCCCGGCGCTTGTTCGCAAAGATGGACGGGATGACCACTTTTTTGACCTCTTCAAACGCTTCAGTATCACGGAAGAAACGAGTTACACCGATCAGGAACTCGCGGTAGAGAGTGTTGACTTCCGATGGCGTCTGGTACAGAAAATGAAGATAGTCGCTCAGTTTATTGATCTGCTTGATGCCCATGCGCCGTTCGATGCGCCGCGTCATGGTGTTTTGCTTGTAATATGTGAAGTCCACTCCGCTGCTGGTTCGCAGCAGCGCAAAGACCTTGCTCAGGCTGTCATCATCCTGGGGAATGAAGCGCTTGACCGCGGGGTCGCTCACCAGGCAGGGATGCTGGATGTAGTTGACCATCTCACGCGCCATATTTTCGGGAGATAAAATGTAATCCACGAGATTGGTGGCAATTGCGCTGCGCGGCATTCCGTCAAACTTGGCTGTCTTTTCATCCTGCACGATCACCAGTCCGCCGTTTTCTTTGATGGCACGAAGTCCGCGCGCGCCATCGCTGCCTGTACCGGAGAGGATCACTCCGACAGCCTTTTCTTCCAAATCCTGTGCCAGTGAGTGAAAGAAAATATCTATTGGCAAATATAATTGCCCGGATTCGCGTTCCGTCAGAAAAAGTTTGCGGTGAAATATGGTGATGCTTTGTTTAGGGGGGATTAAATAAACGTGGTTTGGTTCAACGGGCATTCCGTCCGTTGCAACCAGCACGGGCAGTTCAGTCCGCTTGGAGAGCAGATCTGCCATCAGGCTTTTGTAATCAGGGGAAAGGTGTTGAATGACCACATAAGCCAGGTTGCTGTCTGTGGGTGTGTTGCTGAAAAACTTTTCCAGTGCCTCCAATCCCCCCGCGGATGCGCCAATTCCAACCACATAAAAATCCGGTGCTATGCCTGCGTCTGTCATGCCATTCTCCTGAGAAAGTGGTTTCTTCTGGCGGTCTTTAAAAATAACCTCGATTATACTCAAAGAAAGCAGGAGGTAAAGCGAATTGCATCACGGACAATGCTGCCGAGGGGGATTAACGTTGCTTCAGGAAAATGTTACTTTTCGATAGACGAAAGAGTCCATCGGAAAAACGATAGGAAAAGCCTGAAAAACCTTTAAGATGATTCTGTGTGTTTTTTGAAAAAATGAACAAGTCCCGCCCAGGGTGGAAAATGAGAAAAAGGCTGACTAAATTTCTGCTAAAAATCCCAAAAAAAACGGCGGATGAGTGAAGCAGCCAGCAGAGGAGTTTTATACCACGCACAACAACACCCGCCGGTGTTGAATTTTGCATATATTCTCACGCTGAATTAGTCGTTTTAAAGATTTCAAATAAGACCCAGGATTTTCCACCAGGTTACTTCAATTGGAATAAGTATGATCAACGCAATGATAGTCAGTGGAATGCCGTACTTCAACACATGGCGGGTATCATAGCCGCCGGTTTCTCCCTGTCCAAGAAGAATGGCAACATGCTGAAAGGGAAAAATATAATGAATGGCGACTGCCGTATAAATCAGCAATGCGGGGAACAAAGGATTCCAGCCTGCCATCATGGCGTAATGCACCAATGGCGGTGCGACAATGGACATACAAGCCAGCGCGCTGCCCAATACCATGTGAACAAGCATGGTCGCTCCACCCACCAGGGCTGCGAAAGCATATGGATTCTGAGATGGCGTGGAGGGCATTAGCACTTTAGCGAGCCATTCCGCCATGCCTGTGGTTTTGCTCACGGACCCGATGGCAAACGCGCCAACCACGAAGAAAATGATTGGCCAGTTGATGCCTGTGGAAATGTCCCTGGCGTCCAGAATATCGCCAACTTTTGGCAGCGCGAGACCCACAACAACGATCAACGCCACCCATGCCGGGTCAATATGATGAATGAAATCGGTTGTCCATAATATCAGCGCCAATAATACCCACGACATGGTGACTAGTTCATCGCGACTCATGCGGCCCAATTTTTGCTGTTCGCGCTGCAGGTCACCCTGGTCAATATTTACCGGACCTGTTTGTTTGAAAACCAGCAAATGCAACCCCATCATCAACAGAGATGCTGAGATGCCGGGGACAGCCATATACTTTACCCAATCAAGCCAGCTCACACTTAATCCACTGAAGCCAACAGTGGCAATATTCAATGTGGAGTCACCGGTTAATAGAATGGTTGATGTGGCAGTGGTGGCGACAAAAACAGAAAGCCCCAGGGAAGCAGCGTCTGCTTTATTCATTCCCGCCTTGTGGATAATGGCGCGCATTAGCGACATCATCAACAGTGCACGTGGAAAAGGATGCGGGATGAGAAAGCTTAAAACAAACCCGAGCACGTACGTCAGAATGATCAGACTGCGATACGAAGTGGCATAGCGAATCATAAAGAAGTACGCCACACGCTGCGCCAGCCCAGACTTGGTGACTGCGGCAGCAATCAGAAATGCGCCAACGATGAGCCACATCAGTGGAAGAGTCCAAATGTGGAAAACCACATCCGGTTCAGCCAACCCAAGCAGCAAGTAGCCCAGCAGCATGAGCAGCGTGGAATATGCAGGCGGCACAACGTTAAATACCCACCATATCACCGTGAAAAGGGTGACGACGAGCATCTTTCTTCCCGCAAGGCCAAGGTCACCCGGGAGTGGGATTACCCATAGAATTGCAGCCAGCAACAGTGACAGGATCACCCCGATTAATTTGCGATCGAGGTGATAACCGCGCAAAAAATCCATACTAAGGGTGAAGAATCGAGTCAAGGAAGTCCAGCACTTTCTTTAAGTTTTGCGGAGTTTCAAAGGCAGGGTCTGCATGTCGGGCATTGGGCAGAAGTTCCAGCATGACTTTATCAGCGCCGATCACATCCACCAGTTTGGCAGCCATATTAACCGACTGCTGGTGCGGCACTGTATCATCATGCGTCCCGTGTTGAATGAAGAATGGCGGGGCAATGGAGCGGATATAGGTTTCGGGATTTGCCTTTTGGACCAGTTCGGGAATTTTAGTGATCTGCGCGCCAAGTAAAAGTGATTCAGGAGAATCCGCGCCATTGTGTGAAAACTCCACTGGCGGTGCAAAACCTGATTCAGCCAGCTGTTCATCCATTTTGAGGAAATCTGTCGGACCGAACCAATCCACCACTGCCTGGACATGGCTGGGCTGCTCGGGATTTCCCAGTGTTAGATCCTCCAATTCAGCAGCCCATGTGGAGACACCCATCATCAAGGAAAGGTATCCGCCCGCCGAGCCGCCCCAGGTTGCAATTCTTTTTGGGTCGAACAAATAATGTTCTGCGTTCGCGCGAATCCAGCGGATGGCGGCCTTGACATCATGCACCAGCGCGGGGAATTTTGCCTCGCCGCTCATGCGGTAATTAACGCCAACTAAAATATAGCCGCGCTTTAAAGCCTCAAACATGGGGGTAAGTTGAATATCGCGCTTGTCGCCGCCCAAAAATGCCCCGCCGTGAATGGATACAATAACAGGAAAGGGACCATCGCCTTCTTCGGGCCAATAAATATCCAGTTTTTGAGATGGTGAAGAATTAGCGTATGCAAGATCGAACATCTTGCGCTTGATGTGATCCGTATTTGCAAATGGAATTGAAGATGAAATTGCGTAATGTGGCTCGCTCATGGTGTATACCTCGATCAATTAATTTGCCACGGTATGAAACGACAACCATGGCAAAATCCAAAATCTTATGCAGCCACTTTCGCGACTGTTTCTTTAGCCTTGCGGTTTTTCTGGTAGACATCAAAGGCGACTGCGATCAAAAGAACAGAACCTTTTACCACCGTTTGCGAAAAATCAGGAAAGCTGGCTAATTGCATGGCATTGTTCAGCACACCAATGATGATGATACCGACCATCAAACCAAAAACGGTGCCTTCACCGCCCTTGAAGCTGACGCCACCCAAAAGTGCAGCAGTGAGGCAGTCAAATTCGAGTCCCTGCCCTGTAATTGTCTGGCCCGCAAAGACCCGGGATAATAGCAGAACAGTAGTGATCGAGGTGACAAAACCGCAGATCATGAACAAAAGTACTTTCATTCCATTGATATTTACTCCGGCAAGGCGGGCTGCTTCTTCATTGCCGCCCAACGCAAATACCCGTCGACCAAAGTAAGTCCTGGTCAGGACAAAAGACCCAATCAATGCCACAACGACCATGACGATGACAGGTACAGGAATTCCCCATACATATCCCTGTCCAAACCAACGGAATGAATCCGGGAATCCCATGATATTCCTGGATTGGTTGATGATGTACCCCATGCCCTTAAATATTGCAGAGGTACCCAAAGTAATAATAAGCGGGTGGATATTTAGTTTAATGCAGAGGAACCCATTGATCGCACCCAACCCGGTTCCCGCCACCAGAATAAGGGGAATTGCTAATGCGGGCGGAAGCTTCCAATCAACCATCATGATGGCAAGAAGGACATTGCTAAACACGATCTGCGAGCCAATGGAGAGATCAATACCGCCGCTGATCATAACAAACATAAGGCCCACGGCGCTAATTCCCGAAAAGGAGACCTGGCGAATCAAGGTCCGAAGGTTTCCAAAAGTCATAAAATTTGGAGCGACAAAGGAGAAAAGAACCAACAAAAAGACCAGGATCAGAAAAGGCACATTCTTTTTCATGATCGATCCTAATCGACCGCCAAAGTTATAAAAAAAAGCAGATTGATTGTTCATCACTTATTCCTCAAAAATTTAATGGATCCCCGATGCGAGGTCGAGAATATAATGCTGATTGAAATTCTCTTTTTGGACTTCTCCAGCCAATTCACCTTCGCATAAGACAATGATCCGGTCCGACATGCCCAATAATTCTTCCATATCAGAAGAGATCATCAAAATCGCAATTCCATTCTCAGCCAATTCAGTCATCAGATGATAAATTTCCTGTTTGGCGCCAACATCAATCCCACG
>JAIFNG010000134.1 GCA_020047815.1 Anaerolinea sp. | reverse complement strand
CCTCAGGCTGGAGCGCTTTCATGCTCAAGCGGATCTGGCGTTTGCGGCGGTCAACATCCAATACCTTGGCTTCGATCTCTTCGCCTTCTTTAACAACTTCACTTGCGGTCTTGACATAGCCGCGGGTGAGTTCGCTGACATGAATCAGGCCGGGGCGTTCTGCGCCGAAGTCTACAAATGCGCCGTAGGTTTCGAGCCGGACGACCTTGCCTTTTACGATCATGTCCGGCACGATCTCCTTCCACTCAAATCCGAGCGGTTCGATCATGGTCAGTTCAATGCGATCCTTCTTAACTCTTCGTACCCAGACCTCAACCGTCTGGCCTTCCTTCACAACATCTTCCACTTTATTGACCGCATCTTGTTGTAGCTGTGAAATGTGGATCACACCGGGAAGACTTTGTCCGATATCCACAAGCGCCCCCGCGAGTGTTGTCTTTAATATTTTGCCGCTAAGTTTTGTTTTTGGTTCAAGCGCTACGGCTTGCGCGCTGTCGGGTGTTGTCATAGTTATACTCCTGCTGGTTGAAATAATGCCGAAGAAGGATTATACCTGTCTGACAATAAACCGTCAATGTGAAAGATGTTGGATTTTGGAACTGAAATTGCCTCCTGAAATCCCTGTCTCGAAGAATATTAAATGAATTTTGAAGGTGGAATAAAATAAAAGATCAGACGCGAATATTCTGGAGGTTTGTTAAGGTTGATGGTCTGGGACGGTTGCAGATCATGGAATGGACCTGGCTTCCATTCCCGTGCGCTCAGAATTAATGGTCCGCCGGGATCACGGTTTTTATTCTGGATCACGCGAAGTTCTTGCCTAACTTGGGAGAAGTATGTATAATCCTTCCATCAAAAGCAATGATGGGAACGAGTACATTTGTGGCGTTGTCAGCGAGTTCGCAGTCTGGTGTGAGGCGAACCAGCAAAGCAGATGGAAAATCCTCCCGTAGTTGTGAGCCGAAATTCAGTGACCATTCTCCATCCTCTTGTCACTGAATAGTAAGTGAACCGGGCTTGTCCCTCGTTATCGGGGCAGGGTGATGGTCGTCATCCAAATGAGTGCCTGTCCTGTGCGACAGGAATCAGAGTGGTACCGCGTGAGCAATGGCTCTCGTCTCTGCGTGAGACGGGAGTTTTTTGTTAATCAAAAAAACGAACGACTAGCAGACTAATGACTAGGAGAAATTAATGTTTAAAACTGTCAACCCAAAACTTGACGTACCTGCCATGGAAGAGAATGTCCTCAAATTCTGGACGAAGCAGGAGATTTTTAAAAAAACCGTGGAGCAGCGTCAGGGAAAACCTGAATATGTATTTTATGAAGGACCTCCCACTGCGAACGGACGCCCGGGCGTGCATCACGTTCTGGCACGTGCTTTCAAAGATATGTTCCCGCGTTACAAGATCATGCGCGGATATCGTGTCTCACGCCGCGGCGGCTGGGATACCCACGGCTTGCCGGTCGAGATCGAAGTCGAGAAGCAGCTGGGTTTCACCAACAAACAACAGATCGAAGAGTACGGTGTCGCAAAGTTTAATGAACTTTGCCGCAAGTCTGTTTTTACCTATATTCAAGAGTGGGAAAAACTGACAGACCGCATCGCTTTTTGGGTTGATCTCGAAACTGCGTATGTGACGTACACCAACGATTTCATCGAATCGGTCTGGTGGATTCTCAAAAACTTCTGGGAGAAAGACCTGCTCTTCAAGGGTTATAAGATCGTGCCATATTGCCCGCGCTGTGGTACGCCGCTCTCCGACCATGAAGTTGCCCTTGGCTACGATGATGCGGTTGACCCTTCGGTCTTTGTGCGTTTCCCCCTCGTGGACAAACCCGACACTTCATTATTAGTCTGGACGACAACCCCCTGGACTCTGCCTTCCAATGTGGCGGTTGCCGCCCACCCTGATGTGGACTATGTGACCGTCGAACGTGACAACGAAGGCACTACTGAAAAACTGATCCTTGCGAAGAACCTGCTTGAAAAAGTCTTCAGGGGTGAGGAAGTCAAAGTGGTCGATACCTTCAAGGGCAGGAAGTTGAAGGGCATGAAATATCAGCCGCTTTACACCTTCATGCCGGTTGACAAGCCCGCGTATTACATCATCCTCGCGGATTATGTCACCATCGAAGACGGCACGGGTCTGGTTCACACGGCTCCCGCTTTCGGTCAGGAGGATATGGAGTCAGGGAAACTATATGACCTGCCGATCCTGCTCACAGTTCAGCCCGATGGCGCGTTCATCCCCGAGATCACACCCTGGCGCGGGATCTTCGTCAAGGATGCCGACCCGCAGATCATTAAAGACCTTGAAACGCGCGGATTAATGTACCGCTCCGAGAAGTACACCCATACCTATCCATTTTGTTGGCGCTGTACCACTCCGCTCTTGTATTATGCGCGTGAGTCCTGGTACATCCGCACAAGTTCCAGGCGTGACCGGCTGGTCGAGTTGAACAAGACCATCAACTGGGTACCTGACCATATTAAGAATGGACGCTTTGGGAACTGGCTTGAAAACAATATCGACTGGTCGCTCTCGCGTGAACGCTATTGGGGCACGCCGCTCCCCGTTTGGGAGTGTGACGATTGTCATCAGCGCGAGTGTGTCGGCTCTGTGCAGGAACTCTCCGAAAAAGCCGGTCAGGACCTAAGCGAATTGGATCTCCATCGCCCCCATGTCGATAACGTTCATTGGAAGTGTGAAAAATGCGGCGGCAAAATGACCCGCGTCAAGGATTTGATTGACGTGTGGTTTGACTCTGGTTCGATGCCATACGCCCAGTGGCATTATCCGTTCGAGAATAAGGACAAATTCGAGGAGCAGTATCCAGCCGATTACATCTGTGAAGCGGTTGACCAGACTCGCGGTTGGTTCTATTCCTTGCACGCCATCTCAACCTTGCTCAACGATCAGGTTTCATTCAAGAATGTCATCTGTCTCGGGCACATTCAGGACGCGCAGGGACGCAAAATGTCCAAGTCACTGGGCAATATCGTTCAGCCCTGGGACGTGTTGAAAGTCCACGGCGCCGATGCGCTGCGCTGGTATCTCTACACGGCCACGCCCGCCGGGCAGGAACGCCGCTTCTCGGTTGACCTGGTTGGAGATGTCATCCGCAGTTTCACCCTGACCTTGTGGAATGTGTACTCGTTCTTCGTGACCTACGCCAACCTGGACAAGCCGCAGGGCTTGACTGTCACTGCCACGACAAATGATTTGGACCGCTGGCTGCTCTCTGAGTTGAACGTCCTCGTTCGTGATGTAACCACCGCCTATGAAAATTATGATGCGACCAACGCTACCCGTCCCGTTGAAAAATTTGTCGAGACCCTTTCCACCTGGTATGTGCGCCGTTCGCGCCGCCGCTTCTGGAAGAACGACTCCGGCGCCGACAAACAGGCCGCCTACTCCACGCTGTATACCGCGCTGGTGACAGTTGCCAAGTTGATCGCGCCTGCCATGCCCTTCCTTGCGGATGAGTTGTATCAGAACCTTGTCCGCTCGGTTGACGAAACCGCGCCTGAGTCAGTTCATCTTGCCGCCTGGCCCGAGGTGATGGAAGAGTTTATTGATGAATCGCTTAATCGTGAGATGGAACTGGTGATGAAGCTGGTTTCACTCGGGCACTCCGCCCGTCAGAAGGCGAACCGCAAGGTGCGCCAGCCGCTGGCCGAAGCCGCGTTTTCGGTTGGGAATAATTTCGAGCGTGCCGCGTTGCTCAAGAATATGGATGTGATCGCGGATGAGTTGAATGTGAAGCAGGTCCGCCCGCTCGATGCAGCCACCGAAGCGGTCTCGCATACGGTCAAGCCGCTGCCCAAACAACTCGGACAGAAATACGGCAACAAGTTCCCTGCCATTCAGAAGGCCATCCTCGCCATGAATCCTGAAGAAGTGGCTCAGGTCTTGCTGACCGCCAAACCGCTTGAAGTCATTGTGGGCGGTGAGACTTTCCACATTATTTCCGAAGAGGTGGAGGTTAAAGCGCAAGCCAGGACTGGTTTTGCGGTGGCGGAGGAAGGCGCCTATGTGGCCGCCCTCGTTACTGACCTGACTCCCGAACTCCTGTCCGAAGGGTTGGCGCGTGAATTCCTGCGCCGTGTGCAGGATTTACGCAAGACTGCCGACTTGGATGTCTCCGACCGCATCGATTTGTTCGTTGAAGCCAGCGCGGGCTTGAGATCAGCGGTCGAGGCACACGCAGAATATATCAAGACTGAAACACTCGCCCTCAGCCTGTCCTTTGAAACTCCACCCGCCGATGCTTCAGTGGTGGAAGATGAATTTGAAGGGGAGAAGGTCAAAGTGGGTGTCAGAAAGGCTTAACATTTATACCAGCCCTGTCTTAAACGGTTGTCAGCCACATGACTGACAACCGTTTGTCTTTTACCATCTAACTTGGCAGTCAGCAGTTCTTACTGCTACTCAATCACCCTCTACCGCAGAGGATGCTGAGGTAAAGGCGGGATTCACTGGTTTATCGATCGGCTGTTGCGGTCTGTTTCAGTATCCGGCGTCAAGGCCTTTTTTCTTTTATAATTGCAATATCCTTTTTATCTGTCTCCCCAAATCAAATTACCTAACAAAAGGAAAAGGAATGAATTTATGACAACGAATATTTCCGAGCAAAAGTTAAACCCAGTGCGTGTTGTGCTGGCATGGGGGGTACATCTCTTTACTGCCACCGGTGCAGTGTGGGGTTTGCTTGCCATTCTCGCGATCTTCGACGTCAAGTACAAGCTGATGATCATTTATATGATCATCGCCATGCTGGTGGATGGTTTTGACGGCATGTTGGCGCGCTGGGCGGATGTAAAAAAATACGCCAATGGCGTGGATGGCGCACTGCTCGACAATATCTTGGACTATCTCAACTACGTGCTTGTGCCGGTCATTTTCCTGATCAAAGCGGAAAACCTGTTACCCGACTCGGTGAAATTGTTTACTGCCTGTGCCATCCTGCTGACTTCTGCTTATCAGTTCACACAGACCGATGCCAAGACGGACGATCATCACTTCAAGGGCTTTCCGTCCTATTGGAATGTCGCCGCGCTTTACATGCTCTTGATGAACCTGCCGCCATGGGTAAACTTTGGTTTTCTGGTGCTCTTTAACGTGCTGGTGTTCGTGCCCATTAAATATATTTATCCCAGCCGAAATAGTTATCTGCGTCAACTCACGCTCGGGCTGACCTACCTCTATGGTGTGATCGGTATTTGGGGTTTGATGCAATATCCCAACCAGCCTGGCTGGGTGGTATGGGTCTCGTTAATTTACGTGGCTTATTACCTTGTGTTGAGTCTGATCCCCAAGAAAAAAGCCCATGCTGATTGAAATTGTGACTCAGGCAGATGAAGAACTTTACACAGCCTTCCAGTGCCTTGTTCCCCAACTGACAGAAAACAACCCGCCGCCTTCTCTGGGGGACTTGACTGCTCTCGTTCAGGATACCTCGTCCACGCTGATGGTCGCGCGGAATGATTCGGGGCAAATTGTTGGCGCGCTCACTTTGACCATTTATCGTGTGCCGACCGGCATCCGCTCCATCATTGAAGATGTCATTGTGGACCGTGCCGCCCGTGGGCAGGGCATCGGTGAATTATTGATGCAGCGTGCCATTCAAGTCGCAAGGCAAAAAGGCGCCGCGCATATAGCCCTCACATCCAACCCCATGCGCGAGGCGGCAAATCGATTGTATCTGCGGGTTGGATTCAAAAAGCGGGAAACGAACGCGTATCAGCTGAAATTATAGGTTTGCTGTCTGATGCATGCATGGTGTGCGACCCAGTACACGGTTTACGAGTCAAACACTTCCACAATATACTTCCCCGTCGCCTTGTCCAAGTCTGAGTATACTCCCCGATATTCCTCGGGGAGTAACTTTGCAAGTTCGTACATCATATCATCCACGATCTGCTGGCGGATTTCGCCTGTCACTTTTATGCCCCCGGTTTCCACCCGGAAGGGTTTGCCCACGCGGATGTGAAAATCGGTCCGCTTGAAGCGTTTCAGATTTTTCATGAAATTCTCACCGCCCCAGTGCGCAATGGGAATGACCGGTGCGCCGGTGTGCAGGGCAAGGGTCACCGCGCCGGGCAGGCCGCGTTTCAGAATTCCGTTGTAATTTCGTGTCCCTTCGGGGGCAACTCCGAGAATGTAGCCATTCTCCAGCGCGCGGATGGCGGCTTTGAGTGCGTGCATGTCCGCTTCGCCTCGCCGCACAGGGATCATGCCCCAAACGGTGAAGACCCAATTTAAAAATTTATTGTCCCAGGACTCGATCTTTGCCCAGCCAGTCACCCTGCGCGGTTGCAGGTGAGCAAAGATCAGGGGCACTTCGATCTGACCGGTGTGGTTGGAGATCGCGATCAACGGTCCCTGCCAGGGGACTTTTTTCAGGTCGGGTGCGTCAATTCGACAGGTAATGCGGGTGTAAACTCGAATGATAAAGTTGATAAGCCAGTACATATACATTCTCGAATGTGGATGACTCAAATGATCAGGCGTGGATGATTTCCAATTCAAGCGGAAGTATTTCTAGCGCCAGGTCTGAACCTTCGAGGCAGATGAATTCCCCATCTGCATGCGCAGGGAAGGTTTTGTCCAGGGATTTGATCGTAACTTTTTTGGCGCGGCGCATTTTTACTTCGGGCTGGCTTGCCTGTGTTCCGCGCAGGAAATGGGGGATGAGCGTAAATATTCGTCCTTTTGAGGCGGTTTCCGCAATGCACAGGTCAAAGAATCCGTCGTCGGGTTTGCTTTCAGGAGCCATTTTAAAACCACCGCCCATGCGCTTGCCGTTCATGACCGAGATCATCAGCGAAACCTGTTTAATGGTTTCCTTGTCGTCCAGAACGATTTCAACCTGCGCGGGATCGTAATACAGGAAGACGGTCTTGAGTGCACCGATCAGGTAGGCGGGCAGCCCCCGCATCCAGCGGACCTTCACGGCCTCATTGCCCACTGCCGCATCAAAGCCCACACCGATGCCGTTTCCAAAATACCTGCCTTCGGGGTAATAGCCGCCTTTTACAAAACCCAGGTCAATTTTTTTGCGTTTGTTTTCCTTCAACGCCTTCAATCCGTCATTCAAATTGGTGGGGATGTCCGTGCCTCCGGCAAAGTCATTGCCTGTGCCGATGCCAAGCACGCTGAATGCCACGCTGTTATGCCCGGCTTTTTTTGCCAGCATGATGCCGTTGATGCATTCGTTCACCGTTCCGTCGCCGCTGGCGCAGACGATCACATCATATCCCTCACGCGCCGCACCTTCCGCCAGTTCAGCGGCATGCCATACGCGTTCGGTGCGTACCAACGTAAAATCCAGCCCGCTTTCACGCAGGCTGGATTCAATGTGTGGAATGGATTTTTCTCCAAGTCCATGACCCGATATCGGGTTGACGATCACGTAATATCTCATGCGTTCGCTCCAAATTTCGAATGGAGCGAGTTTATCTGTTGTAAGTCCGATTGTCAATCTGAGTTTTTATGAATGTCCATACAACAACACACAGGCCCGAAGAGACCGGTGGAGATTCCCATGGGTCGATTTCGGTCGAAATTACTCGTTCATGCGCGGGGTCCGGCGGTATTCTGTGTGGTGACCCGCGTTCATCATGCTTAGCGCGTCTGCCAGTTCCTCGATTGCCCAGGCTTCTTCATTATCCAACACCATTTTGATCTTTTCCAGCCGTTCCTGCAAAGCGATCATCTTTGTGCGGAACAGATCGATCACGGTCGGGTCCGGGTTTTCGCGCATCAATCGTGTGGCGTGATATGCTTCTTCGGTGGCGTGCATGACATCAAGAATATCTTCAGCGATCAAAGTCAGGTCAGACATGACAGCCTCCTTTCTTATATTCACAATAGCACGTCAAGGTTTGTATTTCAAGTAGTCTGCGGGATTGTCGATATCCTGTAAGATTTCCGGGGAACCACACTCCACATAAAAAATTGCATCCTTGTGTGTATTCAAAAAATCACGCATCGATTGGGGCGTGCGCAATTGCAGAATTTCATCCCAAAATTCCCTTGCGATCAACCAGGGATGTCCGCGCCGCATTTGGTAGCTTGGTACTATAATGCGGGCTTTATCTTGAATGAAGCCTTTGCAGATCTGCTTCACATTTTCTTCCTCCACCTGGGGTTGGTCCCCTAGGCAAATGAGGGCAGCCTCGCTTTTGGCTTTTTGTCCCCGCAAGCCTAGTTGGATCGATTCAAGCATTTCGCTGGCGGCGTAGTTTTGATTGTACGTAACCTGTGCGTTGTGTTTTACTGCGATCTTTTCCACCTCGTCCCGCGCACCGCCTGTGACCACCAGAATGTCTTCAATGCCCGCCTGTTGCAGGGTCGCAATGACCTTCCCTAATATGGTGGTGTCCCTCCAGGGCAAAAGCATTTTGGGCTGCCCCATGCGCTTGGATTGACCCGCGGCGAGGATCACAGCTGATATATTCATTCAAATCCCTTCAACATTTGATAGTCCTCTGGCTTGTCCACATCAAGCAGCAAACTTGGATCGTGCCATGGCAGGTACTCCACCCGGTGTTTGTCGAAAATTCCACGCCCGCCCATATCCCCTTTGAGCTGCATGAGGTCGGCGAAGGTGTCGCAGTCGAACAGGACCGGGGTTGCGCGGCGGTCTTCCAGCACCAGCGGCGCGAGGATGGCTTGCATGTTTTTCCCGTGTGATTCAACCAATGCCCGTATCACTTCCACTGGGATCTGCGGTTGGTCAGCCAAAAGGAAAATTGCCGCCCCCGCCTTTCCCAAAATCGAATTCACTCCCGCCCGGATCGATGTGCTTTGACCTTGTGCATATTCAGGGTTGTGGACGATGAGTACCGGCAGACCGTCCAGTGCGGATTCGATTTCTGCCGCATGAAAGCCTGTGACCACCACGACAGGCTCAAGCCCTGATCGAAGGGCGGTTTCAGCCGCCTGCCGCACGAACGGCTTTCCTTTCCAATCCAGCAATTGCTTGGGCGCGCCAAAGCGGCTCGACTCTCCGGCAGCGAGAATAATTCCGGCCGTGGCTTCAAAGGTCTGCACACTTTCTCTTTCCAAAGACCCGACAACAACAGTGGAAAAATGATCGAGTAATTTTCCGGTCATTCTTCCGCCAATGGATTGCAATTCGGGCGTATCGGCTTGATTAAGAAAAAGAATGCGCCGTGCATGGACCGGGATATTTTTTAATCCGCCTTGTGGGTGGGTGAGCACGCGGACAATTGCATCCGGCGTGATGGTTTGGTTGAGTTGCAAACCACTCAGGCTGGAGAATACTTTCGCGCGGTGAACATGTTCATCAGTCAACGGTTTGCCCAATGCGCTCAGGCCTGCCACGAGCACCACGGTCTCTGTGAGATCCGGGATGGGTGGTTCATGGCTTGCGGGAGCCTTAAGTGACTTTTGGCGGGCTCCGTCCGCTTCGATCAGCAGGGGAATGTTGTGCGAACCGGCTGCTTCGTGTAGTATTCTCAAATCTAATTCACTAACAGGCTGTGTTCGTTCGTTTTCGATCTCACCGGTGACTAGGGTGATCCCTTTTTCGGGAAGTTTAATATCACCCGAACCGTTTGCGGTCATATGCTGGTCTGCGAGGGGAATTTGCCAAACGCCAAGATGGGTGGTTGACGTTACGATCACTGAATTGCGGCGTGAAATTTCACGTGCCAATTGAAAGAGGGCCGTGGTCTTGCCTCCCGCGCCCACAAAACTGATGGCGCCGGGAGTACGTCCTGCAAGTATTGAATGATGACTAGGAAATCGGAACGCACGCGAGAGATTCATATCAGCTATTGTAAGTCAAAATTCAGGCAGTTCGCCGAGCCGGCGCCTGCCGCATGTCAACTCAGTTTTCTGGGATCCCATTTTACAATATGATTCTTTCTCAATATTATTGAGAAAGATTGTATAATTTGATTGTATGTATTGAATGGCGTGTCTTTTTGGAGGATAAGGGTATGAAAAAACCGGTCGCGTTGATCGTTGAAGACGATCGCGATATAGTTGCTCTCTTCCGCCATGTTCTTGATATTGCAGGCTACCATACTGAGATATTAATGGATGGCAGGGAGGCAATGAGTCGTATTGAATTATTCAAGCCCAATGTCGTCCTGCTGGACTTGCAATTGCCGGGCATGTCCGGGGTCGAGATCTTAACGCGCATGCGCGCCGATGATCAGATGCGGAATATTCCGGTGATCGTGATCACTGCTCACCCGGTCTATGCTGCCAGCCTCCCCGTGGAACCGGATTTGCTTTTACAGAAACCGGTGGACATTAATCAATTAAGTAAGGGTGGGCTGAACGAACCGGTCCGCGAAGTTGTTACTGGTTTATATACCTATTCCTTTTTCGCAGTGCGCCTGGCGTTTGCGCTGGAGCAAGTTAAGCAGGGTCAGTTCCAGCGCTTTGGGGTTTTGTTTGCAGAGGTGGCGCAGCTCAATGAATTAAAGAGACAGATCCACTCGGATGATTTGAATGGTTTTTATCGTGGTCTTGCGGATCAATTTAAACTGGAAGTGCGCCCGACAGACACAGTGGCATGGTCGCCGCGTGCTGATTATTTTCTTACGTTGATCGAGGAAATTTCCAATCCTGATGCGCCGCTCAAAATTGCAAGCCGGGTAAGGGACGGCATGAAAAAATTCCTCGAGGATAACAATTACGGTTCGGATTTGCGCGCCAATGTGGGCGTGTTGCTTTGTGACTCCGGGTATGCAGATATTCAGCAGATCATGAAGGACGTGGATACCGCCCTTGGCTGTCTCCGGGATGGTCTGTATACCAACCCCTCCATCTTTGATCGGGAGATGCTTAGGAAATAGCCGAGCCATTAAGGGACAGCCCGGCTGATAAACCAACTTTCAACCTGACTGTATCTTTCTACCCCTGTTTTCTTTTTAAAATTTTATAGACCAGTGGACCGACTGCGCCGCGCAGGGTATTGCCGCGCAGGGACTGGTCGAGGTCACTGATCAGGTCATCCGTGTTTTCCAGCCCAATGCTGGCGCGGATAATGCCGTCGCCCATCCATTCACGGATCGAGTGTTTTTGGGTCTTGGTAAGGTAGGATGCTGCGTCCACATAAAGGTCAGCGGGATAATAAAATAGCAGGCTGTGCGCGTGCCCCAGGGAAGTGGCATAGGAAAATATTTTGATTTTCTCCGACATGTTGATCGCCGCGCCCAATCCGCCTTTTAACTGAAAGGTCAACATCCCGCCAAAACCCGACATCTGCCGGCTCGCCAGTTCATGGTGCGGGTGTGATGCCAACCCCGGGTAAAAAACCCGCTTCACTTTCGGGTGGGACTCAAGGTACTCCGCTACTTTAATGGCGCTGTCGCCATGTTGTTTCATCCGCATGGGCAGGGTCACCAACCCGCGCAGGATGAGCCAGGCATTGAACGGACTCATGGCTCCCCCCAGGTGGACGAGCATATCGCGCCGGATTTTCAGCATGTCATTTTCGCGCCCCAGCACTGCGCCCCCCAATGAGTCGCCGTGACCATTCATGTACTTGGTCAGGCTGTGGATCACGAAGTCTGCGCCCAGGGTGAATGGGGTCTGGAGCGCCGGGCTTGCCCAGGTCGAGTCCACTGCCAGCCTTGCCCCCGCAGCGTGGGCAATACCAGCCAGGCTGGCAATATCGGAAATACGCAAAATGGGGTTGGCGGGAGTTTCCACGTAGACCAGTCTGGTATTTGGTTGCAGCGCATTCCGAACCTGCTGCGGGTCGCTGGTATCAACCAGACTGACCTCGATCCCGAATCGCGGCAGGTGCAAACCAAATAGTTCCACTGACCCCGCATAGCAGACTTCACTGACGATGATATGGTCCCCCTGACTCAGGAAGGTAAACACCAGCGCTGAGACAGCAGCCATCCCGCTTGCCGTGACGACCGCTGAAACCTTTGTTCCGTCCGCCAAACCGCGTGGGGCTTCGAGCGCCGTCAGGCGGTCTTCCAGGGCACGCAGCGTGGGATTGCTCCAGCGGGTATAGGCATATGGCGCGCGTGAAGTCTCAAGCAGGAGGGCGCTCATTAGCTTGCCCCCGAACTTCGGCAGTTTGAAAGTGGTCGCCATGTGTAAAGGTAAACGCAGCGCGCCTGTTTCAGGGTCGGCTTCCTCCCCGGCATGCACGGCGAGTGTTTCGAATTCGAGGTTGTCGGATGATCTCATGATTTGTTCTTTAATTTTTCCACCATCGCATGATGGCTTTGACGGGTGATATTAAATTTCCAGGCGCAGAGGATGGCCATTACTAAAAGCACCGTCGGTATGGGTCCCATGAACAGGCGGATGGCGTCGACCGCCGCCTCAGGTTGGACGGGGAGCGGCTGTCCCTGAACCGGGGTCAGGTAACCAGTGGCAGCCAGTGTCTGCCCCATACCCCAGATGGCGATGCCCGTTGCCAGCTTCTGAAAGAACGATGCAAAGGCGTAGTACGATCCTTCCCGGCGTTCCCCGGTCTCAGCCTGGTCAAACTCAATAATGTCAGGCACCATGGACCATGGCACAACAAAGGCAGTTGCGATTCCAAACCCGGATAATCCTGCCAGTACGTAGGCCAATACCAGTTGGTCAGAGCGGATGGCCGAAAGTCCCATCAGGACCACTGCCCAGGTGATGCTTCCAAGAATGAACGCCATTCGTTTATCCAGCTTGCGCGAGAGCCAGACCACCAGTGGAATAAAAATAATGGCTGCTGCCTCGGCGATCAGGACGAAGTAATTAGACTGGTCGGGGACTTTCATGTAATAGTTGGCAAAATAAATGAGCGTTGCCGAAAGGATGCTGGCAGTCGTCCAACTGAACAGGTAAAGACCCATGACAAGCCAGAAGGGACGGTTGCTCAGGGTGGTCTTAAGTGCCTTCAAGACCGGCATGGGCTTCGGTTGTTCTTCAGATGGTTTTTCGTGTGTGACCTTAAATACGATCAGCGGTGGGATGATGGAAACCAATCCCAGCCCGATGCCAAGGATGGCAAACAACAGTCGCTTGTCGTCCACGTACCAACCCAGTACAGTCGCCAGAATGATCGCTCCGAGCGTGCCTGAGATGGAAAAAGTCATCCGGTAGCCATTCAGCGTTGAGCGTTCATCATAGTCGTCGGTCAGTTCGGGGGTCAGGGAATTATAGCTGACGTGGATGATGGTGAAGGTGGTGTCGAACAGGATGAAGGTGACGGTATAGTAGGCTGTCAACGCCAGCGGACTGAGGGGCGGGACCAGCCAGATCAGCATGAACGTCAATCCAAGCGGCACCGCGCCAAAGAGCAGCAGTCCGCGCCGCCGCCCCCAGCGCGTGCGAATGCGGTCTGAGATAAGACCAATGAGCGGGTCATTGATCGCATCCCAAAGTTTTCCGATACCAACCGCCCAGCCGGCGTAGTCGGGGCGCAGTCCTGCCACATCGGTCATGAAGTAGAGTTGGAAGAACATCAGGATGGCGAGCGGGATGCTGGTACTTAAGTCGCCGGTGCTGAAGAGCAATTTGAGGCGTAGCGGAAGTTTATTCATGGATCATCCTTATAAATTCTCAGACCGGAAATCCTGGCACTCCGGCATCTCATATTTATATAGTTCTTCCAAAGGGCGCTCGGCTACCATCCTGCGATAAGCTTCGAGCTCCCTCTCAACGGATGGGTCGAGGGTGCGTGGTTCATGTTTGGCGAGAATTTCGCGTGCTTTCTCGCGGGCATTGTCCATGGCGCTCTTCGAGCCTTCCCTTGCCCATGATTCATACGGCTGGCGTACCAGGAACTTTGGCAAATAATGCTCTTTGCGATAGTTCTGCGCGGTGTGTTTTTCAGTGATGAAATTGCCGGAAAAACCCACCTTGCGGATGGTGTCCATTGCCATGCTCGTCTCATTGACCTCTATGCCGCGCTTAATGCGCAGAGACATACCCGCCAGTTCATCATCCATTACCAGCAGGGCATCGCTTTCAAGCATGGAACTGTCCAGCGTTCCAGCGCAGGTGATGTAGTTGACTCCCGAAAGCACAGCAGGCAACAGTGTGGACATACGCTCAGCCCCGGCTTGCAGATCCTCTGTCTTGGATTCAGTGACTCCGCCCACTGAGCGGATGGGGATTCCATAGTAATGTGCCAATTGTGCCGAGGCGGCGGTGATTAGTCCCGTTTCCACCGCGCCCAATGCAACTGTTCCGTTGCGCATGTTGGCGATCGTTGAAACAGTCCCATAGAGCACGGGTGTGCCGGGGCGGAAAATCTGCGAAAGGGTAATGTGCGCCAGAATGTTGGCGTTTTCCTGGATCAGCAATCCTGCCAGTGAGGCTGGAGCGGTCATCCCGGCAATGCCCTCCGGGGCGAGTGTGACCGGCTGTCCGTAATCAGCGCAGATCATCATCCCCTCAATCTGGATCTGTGTCATTTGTAGCGGACTGACAACAGAGCAAATGCCAAAGAACCGCGGACGCTTTTTCAGTTCCTCTTTGCCCCCAACGGCGATCGCCATCATTCGCATCATATCAAGGGTGGGCATGTATCCGTAACAACCCAGCCCGAAAGATTTTCGGCTGTTGTGCGCCCAGGCTGAAATGGCTTCACTGTGGATGACGGTCATCGGGATGTCGTTTGGCCAGACATCCATTTGTGAACAATGGATATGTTCACAACCATCGATCAATTTGATGTGGTTAAGCAGGTCTGCCAATGTACTGGGGCGGTGTTCCCCTGTCTCCAGGTCGTGCACTGCCGTGGGTGTACCCAACGCGGCGAATTGGACAGCATCGCCGCCAATATCCATTTCCAGTTTTCCATCTGAACCGTATAGTTTGAACTGTTTGGGAGCCTGGTCAATTGCCCACTGCACCAGTGACTCTGGAATACGTACACACTGCTGTTTATCATCCACTTGTGCGCCGGCTTTTTGGAACAACTCCCGCGCTACCAAATAATCCACCTTGATGCCGACAGTCTGCAGGATCTCCATTGAAGCGGCATGGATGCGTTCGATCTCGTCTCTGCTGAGGACTTCATAAACTGTTTTCATAATGACTTCCTTTTGGGCTGTGTAATGAGAATCGTGGAGCAAAATTCCCCCGTAAATACGGTGCTGGTACTTCCCGAAAGGATGGGATAAGGTCAGCGGCCATTGGTACGATTATATCAAAAGGGCCTCACAAATTTCTCCCACCGTCAAAGAATATCCAAAACGGTCGGTCAGGATGGGGCGCTCCCTTCACCCGGTTATTCATGGGTGTATATGTAACACTTGCGCTTACCAGGCGGTCACTCTTAAAGATGGAGAGGCTTGGCCGTGGTGGATCCGTTCGTAAATTTAACAATAATCGAATTGCCCAATTGTAAAAAAACAGGCAGTCAAAAGTTGACATACCTGTTTCAAAATTTTTTGCGGTTATATTGGACTTTATCGGAAATAACATACCAGCAAGCACCGTCCCGAAGGTTTATTTCGGGTCATTTAACTGTCTAATGGCAACCTTCAGGACGTTTTTTCTATTTACCGATACAGTCTAATAATATTTTTTCTGTTGGCTTAACGGTTCGCATAAGCCTAAATTCTTTTCTATGGCAGAGCTGCACCAGAACAGGAATATCTCCAAGCCGCGGTTTATTTTCCTAGGTCAGTGATTCATCCATTGTGCGCATCTGCACCTCAATGATCCGTGAATTGGATGACTGGGTACATGCCAACAGAACGGCGCTGGCAACATCCTCGGGCTCCAGCATGCCAGACTCGGATACACTTTGCTCCGTGCGCCCTTTTCCCAAGGCGAACTCCGTCTTGACCCCGCCGGGACAAATTACACCAACCTTGATGCCATGTGGGCGTAATTCCTTGTCCAATGCCTGTGCAAAGCCTACCTGCGCGAATTTGGTGGCACAGTAGACTGCTTCTCCTGCAAAACCATATTTTCCTGCCATGGATGAGATCATCAGGATCGTTCCCGAGCCTTGCTTTATCATCATCGGGACGGTGTGTCTGCTGAATAAAAAGGTTGAACGGACATTGGAATCCATCATTTCGTCGTATTCTGCGGCGCTGGTATCAACAAGATTTTTATAGTTGCCTACGCCGACATTGTTAATGAGGATATCAAGAGTGCCGAATATTTTTATGGCTGCTTCAACACATTTTTGGGCTGTCTCTTCCATGGTGGCATCACCGGCGATGCTTGCTGCCTTGCCCCCAGCTTTTTGCACGGCAGCCACCAGTTCATCCAATCGTTCCTGCCGGCGCCCTGTAAGGATCATGGATGCGCCTTCCTGTGCCAAAGCCAGCGCGCTGGCTCTCCCTATGCCCGCGCTCGCCCCTGTGATGATGGCCACTTTCCCTGCTAATTTACCAGACATAATGTTTTTTCTCCTTGGATTTGAAGATCAATGAATTCCAGTTCCACTCCCACGGCTTGTATTTACGGTGGTGGGTGTGGTTGCACAGAGATAACTAAAAATCATCAATCCCCGATCACCATTTCTTTCGACCTTAAATACACAAGTAAAGTTTCAAGCACAGCGCCGCCTATTGCCAGCGCCTTGTCTGAAATAAGGGTGTGCATCTCAGGATCGTTGCGCCCATCCACGTCACCGATCTTCATATCCTTGGTGACTTGAATGCCAGGGCGGATCAGCCCGCGTAACATTCCTGAAAATGGACTGATAACCGGGTATTTTTCACTCCCTGTTTGTGGATCGATCTCAGCAATCAATTGACCTTCTTCGACAGGGTCACCGATTTTTGCATGTGCGATCAATATCCCAGTGTCAGGTGCGCGCAGGACGCGGCGGCGGTCGCCATCGGGTGCTCCACTATCTGCGTGGGTTGCGCCGCTCCAGTACACCCTGCCAAGGGTGTGTCCACGGCGGGTTTCGATCACAGCATGACAATTCCTCCCCGCCGTGAATCCAGGTCCCAGTCCAATGTGCAGCGGGATATCCACACTTAAAGGCTCAGGTTCAATTTTCAATAATCGCGCGTCCACCACAACGGTGGATTGGGGACTCGTCAGGAATTGATTGCGCAGGATGCCTGCCTGGGGGTCAACCAACACGGGAATTTCCCCCGCTTCCATGGTGACTTGAATTTGGTCTGCCGATACCAGGCGCGCAGTGACCCCTTCAATGGTTTGCGTTCCTTCATATACGGCTTCTGAGAACGAAACCGATCGCCGAACAGCCAGTGGTTTTTCCAACTCAAGAATGACAGTTTGAAAGCCTGTGCGGTGCAGGCGCATGGCGACTCCGCTTGCAAGATCGCCGCCGCCGCGTAGAAAAATTTGGTGGGTCATAATATTTCCTTGGATTGCATGGACTGCTCCTGCAGTAAATGTGCAAATGAGTATAACGTGAGATACACAAACAAGTAAAACACCGCGAATAGAATGGTGAATGCGATCAATCGCAGGGAGGGATCGATCGCAAGTCCGAGAATGGTGACAACGATTTCCGTTGGGTCATCCAGCAGGTCCCACGAATTGAAGCGCACGAAGCGTCCAAGATAAACGCCGAAACTGCTCATGCCTGAAACGGTGAATACAAATGCCCAGCCAAACCAGCGCCCGAACTTGCGTTGGACAATGTCGTGCATCAGGTACAGCGAAACCAGTCCGAGCAATAAGCCTGTCCAGGAGAACCAGATCAGGACGATCACGTCATACCATAGCGGCGCACTGGAGGTTTCTTTCACCAGGTGTTGTAAGTCGGTCAAAATATACGGCGCGTTGGGAAAGAAGATCAGCCAGAGGAACGCCGTGATGGGCAGAACAAAATACAACAACATTTTCTTCCATGAAAGGGCGTGTGCCAGGTAAGCCAGCACGAAGGGAATCCATGCCAGAATAAGATTCCAGACCAGGTTGGTATATCGCACTGAATCACTGTACGCGATCCTTGCCGCCACCAGCAGCACACAGATCAGCGATGCAGATGTCATCAACGCAAAGATGGCGATTTTATAGCGGTTTTTTTTCGTAAAAGTTTGAAGCGTGTTTAACATGGTTATATTTTTACCCTGATCATCCCATCTCGCGTACAAATACAATCAGATCAATATCACCAGGCGAGTGTTTAAATTCGGTCAGCATGGCGGCGGTTTCACTTCTGTGCTGCGTGCCGTGATTCACCACGTGGACCACTGCCTGCCAGAGAATGTTTTCCATTTGATCGCCGCGCATGGTTTTATATTGAAATGAGGCATTTAACTTTTCATCCGTCAGCCCCCCGATAAATGAGTTCAATGCTTTATCCTCCTCCACCCAGCGCGCGCGGAGGGCTGCAAAGGTCGGGAAATCTTCTGGTTTCATGCCAGACATGGGCGATTCCCCCTGCCAGCGTCTGCGCCAGAGCCATTCTGCGAAGAGTGTATGGGTCAGTGTGCCGCGTAATCCGCCGTGTGGATACGAAGCCGGTTTTAGGAATTGTCCGGTGGTTACATTTTCAGTTCTGTCCAAAATGCGTTTGTTTGCCCATTGGTTGTATTGATAAAGTAGTTGAATATCCTGTTTGTTCATTTCGATAAAAACTCCAACAGCGCCGGGTTCACGATTTCGGGTTTTTCATAATGCGGAATATGCCCGCTGTTTTCGATGACATGAAACTCCGCATGGGGCATGGCCTGCATGATAACCCCGCTGTGTTCAAAAGGCACCGTCTTGTCTTGCCTGCCCCAAAACAGCAGGGTGGGCTTGTGCAGCATCCCCACCCTGCTGTAGGTCTCATAAAACGATTCGAGCATCCCATTCCTGATGGTGGATAGGATGGCGCGCTTAAAGCCCTTGTATTTCATCTGAACTTTGTATTGGTTTTGGAAATGCGCCACCGTCCCTTGGTCCAGCATGTCGGATGCCAGTCCTTTGATCATTCTCACGCCTCCAAACAGACCAAAAGCCAGTTCGCCAAAAATGGGCAGTTTCAGGGCTTCGAGCATGAGGGGCAGCCCCAGCCGCTTGGCACCTGCCGGGTCAATTAATATATGCCTGCTGACGCGCTCAGGATTCTCCCTGGTAAATGATGCGGTGATCGGTCCACCCATCGAAAGTCCAACGAGGTTGATCTGGTTAAGTCCCAGCCCATCAAGCAGTTCCTTGAGTTGCTGCACAAAGAGCGGCATGTTGTAGTCAAGGCACGGTCTGTCTGAATATCCGCGTCCGATAAGGTCATAACGCAAAACTCGAAAACCCGAGTTCACCAGAAATTCGAAGGTCGTGTCAAAGATGAAGTACGGGGTGGAGAATCCATGTACCAGGACAACCGGATCCCCATTTTCAGGTCCGCTTAATTCGTAATGCGTTATGCCGCCGCCTAGCGCGATGAATGCCCCACCTGCTTCTCTGCGGGTGGTTTCATTCAATTCCTGGGTTTCATCAAGATAGGGGAATGGCATAACTTATGTAGGGATAGGAGACCTGCTCCTACCCCTACAAATTTATTATATTTTTCCAAGTGCGCGCAGGACACGCTCAGGGGTGAATGGGAATTCGTCTATCCATACGCCGGTTGCATCGTGGATGGCGGCGGCGATGGCGGGCGCAGTGGGCAGGAGGGGCAGTTCGCCCAAACCACGCGCACCCCACGGTCCGTTTGGATCTGGAACTTCCACGATCACCGATTCAACAGATTCGGGAATATCCCAAATGGTGGGGATCAGATAGGTGCTGAGTTGATCGGTAAGCACGCGCCCGTCTTTGGTTTTGAAATCTTCGAGGACTGCGTAGCCGTGCGCCTGCACCACCGCACCTTCGATCTGTCCCACTACCTGGTCTGGGTTGATCGCCTTGCCGACATCATCCGCAGAGACGATGCGGATCACGCGCACATGCCCGGTCTCGATATCCACTTCCACTTCTGCCGCTTGCGCTACATATGCATAGGAGAAGTTGGGCATGGAATGCCCCGTTTCATGGTCAAAGGGGGTTGTGCGTGGCGCAAGATATTTGAACTCTGCGATGGCAGGGCGCTCTTCTTTTTTCCATTTTTCCAAAGCTGCCTCTGCTGCGCCTTTCATCGAGTTGCCTGCCATGAAGGTCAGGCGTGAAGCCGAAGCGGAGCCGGAGTTCCCCTGTTTGGCTGAATCTGATGTTTTGATCTCAATGATGTTTTCAGATACGCCCAGCACCTGCGCAGCCATTTGGATCATTACCGTGTGCAAGCCTTGACCCACTTCCGCGCCCGCCTGGTGGATCACCACATGCTCCATTTTGCCGTTCCCATGGATTTCCACCTTGGACCAGCAGTTTTCCTGGTAGCCGAAGGAGAAGCCCACGTTTTTGAATCCAGCCGCAAAGCCATGTCCGCGTGCAATATGGGGGGTGGATTTTTTATTTTTCGCTTTTTTCTTCCAGTTGAATTTTTCGCGGGCGGCTTCAATGCATTGCGTAATGCTCACGGGGGAGGGAACAGGTGTGCCAACCCCAAGTGTGTCGCCATTCTGCAGGGCATTCTTCAAGCGGAATTCGACTGGATCCATGCCAAGTTTTTCGGCAAGTTTGTCCATCTGTATTTCAGCCATGAACAAGGCTTGCGGTGCGCCGAATCCACGGAACGCCGCGCCAGGGACGTTATTGGTGTACACACCGTATACATCCACTTTTACGTTGGGGATGTAGTACGGTCCGGTGGAGGTGATGGCTGCGTTGCCAAGCACTTTGTTGGACGTGTACATATACGCGCCGCCGTCTGCGATTAATTCGTTTTCCACTGCGACCAGTTTCCCGTCCCTGGTCGCTCCCCATTTGGCATTGATGGTCGTTGCATGTCGTTTGCCATGGCCGATCATCGATTCGCGCCGTGACCAGACGATCTTCACCGGACACTGTAATTTCCATGCAGCCAGCGCCAGCACGATCTGCACCGACATGTCTTCGCGTCCGCCAAATGCGCCGCCGATGGCGGGGTAGATGACACGGATCTTTTCATCGGGCAAGCCCAATGAATGGGCTATCGTTTCGCGGTCTGCGTGAGTCCACTGTCCGCCGCATTGAATGGTGACAAGACCCTCCTCATCAATGTAAGCCAGTCCGGCTTCAGGCTGCAGGTAGGCGTGTTCCTGTACAGGGGTCTGGTATTCGCCTTCAACGATCACATCGGCTTTGGCAAAGGCGTCATCAGCCTCACCTTTACGGATCTTGTAATGGACACAGATATTCGTGTCACCCCGGTCTGGATGCAGGATCGGCGCATCGGTCCGCAGAGCGGCGGTCGGGTTGGCAAGGATCGGCAGGTCTTCATATTCGACTTCGATCAACTTGACTGCAGCTTCCGCTTCGGCTTCCGTCTTTGCCACCACCACTGCCACCTGGTCGCCCACAAAGCGGACAATATCGGTGTGTGGTTTTTTTGAATCAGGTCCGCAGAGTACAGGCTGATCTGGGATCTGCAATCCATATTCATTGACAGGCACGTCTTTCGAGGTGTAGACGGCTGCAACGCCGTCTGCCGCCTCTGCCTTGTCAGTGCGGATACTTTTTACGCGTGCATGGGGACGCTCGGCGAAGAGTATCTTCATGTGCAGCATACCCTTCATGGTCAGGTCGCCGGAGTAAAGCGCCCTGCCTGTTACTTTATTGACTGCGTCAACGCGTGGAAGTGATTTACCAACAGAATGAGAGGACATAATTTCCTACCGTGATTTTTTGGTTATTTGGATTTTTGGCGGGGGGGCATCTGTTGGACCATAACGGCTGGGTCCGACCATGCTGTATACAACCGCGTATATGACCGAGATGATGCCGCTGATCACTATCATGTAAATGATGCTGACAAGTGCATCGGCATAAAAATTATCCAGTTTGGTGATGGGTTTTAAGAGGGTATATAAACCGCTTAATTTATAGGCAATTTCAGGCATGCGCGGGTTGCCTTGTAATTGATAGGGAATAACCCCCCACTTTTGGTCCAGCGCTATCTTAACAGTTTCATGAGCAGCCGCAATGGAAATTGCCGGAATGCCCACCATCATCAGGCAGCCAATTCCGCGCCAGATGTCTGATAGCTTTTTGGGCTTGGAGATGGAAGATGTCCTTTGCGTGGACGAACCTGAATATTTACCCATGGGTTGCCTCTTTAATGACTCGCCTCTTCGATGGCTTTTACGATCTTGTAATAACCCGTGCAGCGGCAGAGGTTGCCCGTAATGGCTTGTTCGATCTCGTTACGGGTTGGGTTGGGTTTTTCCTCCAATAGTTTTGCGCCGGACATCAGGAAACCTGGCGTGCAATATCCGCATTGGACAGCGCTATTTTCCACGAAGGCTTCCTGGATGGGATGTAGTTTGTCGCCGTCAGCCAGCCCCTCGACCGTGGTGATTTCTGAGCCATGTGCGCGTGGCGCTGGCACCAGGCACGCCATGACCGCTTTGCCATCCATGAATACGGTGCATGCACCGCATTCCCCTTCGGCACAGCCTTCCTTCACACCGGTCAACATACCTTCTTCGCGCAGCAGGCGCAGCAGGGTCTTGTTGGCTCCGCTCGTGAAGGAATAGGCTTTTCCGTTGATCGTGGTTTCAATGGTCGAGGCAGGGAATTCGCTGGTTGTTTGCAGCTTGGGTTCTGTCTCGTTCCCCCAAAGGAGGACGGGATTTTTCGGCATTCCCGCTTGTTCTTTTCCATCTAGAATTGCGGTCAATCCGCGTGAAGTGATCACCCTTACCATTTCACGGCGATAGGCGGCTGATCCGCGTACATCGTCAATCGGGTGGGCGGCTTGCATGGCAAGTTCTGCGGCTTGGGCGATATTTTTCTTGTTGAGTTTTCTCTTAACCAGGAATTTTTCCGCTTCCTCGGCGTGGGTAATGATCGGGGTGACTGCTCCCAGCGTGATCGAGGCTGATCGGACGGTATCTTCCTTCAGGTCAACGATGATCGATGCGTTCACCAGTGAAATTGCCTGAGCGCGGCGCAATGCCAGTTTGAGGAATGTCCCTCGCTGTGTTTTTTTCAACGCGGGGAACGAGATATCCACCAGCATTTCATCTGCCTGCATCACGGTTTTGCGAACTCCGGTATAGAAATCTTTTAAGGGGACAATTCGTTCGCCGCGTGTCGAGAGCAGGGTCACGCTTGCGCCAAGCGCCATCAGCGGAGAGATCGTGTCATTTGCAGGAGAGGCGGTGATGAGGTTCCCGGCGATGGTTCCGCGGTTGCGGATCTGCGGTGCACCCACTTCCCATGCAGCCCGCGCCAGGGGATAGGCTTTCTTGCGGATCAACTTGGAGCCCACGCAGGCGTTGTGTGTGACCAGCGGACCAAGGTGGATCACGTCATTCTCATCAATTGTGATTTGATCAAGGTTTGGAATGCGCGAAACGTCAATAAGGGTTTCCAACCCCTTGCGGACGCCTCGTTCAAGTTCGAGAATGAGGTCGGTACCGCCTGCGATTACGCGGGCGCGCTCTTTCTTTTCCCCCAAGACTTTTATGACCTCGTCGGTGGAGGTTGCATTAATATAATTGTGCCACATAATTTTATCTAATAAACCCTAAAGGGTTGAAAAACTTTAGGGTTTGTCAATTTATTTTCCGCTTCCGGTAACTACTTCAGAGCGGCGTTCAAAGGTTTCCACGGCAAGACGCGCAATGGTTGTCAGGTTGCGGATGGCGGCGGGCAGGGCGGTTTCGTCACCGAGACTGGCTTCCACGTTATCCAGCGCGCTGACCACCTGATCGCTGAGGGTAAAGAATGCCACATCAAATTGGTAAATGGCTTCGAGTTCCTTCTCGTTGATCTTTACAGCGTCAAACATGCCGGAGTATCCGCGTGCAGCGGTGGAGATTTTGTCAATGAAGGTCCGCAAGGCGAGCGCGGCTTTTTCCATATCGTCCATGTATTTGATCATGCCGCTGTTGACAAGCTCAACCTGCAGGTTTGACGCGCGTCCCCAATGCTCTTCAAAACGGCGCGCCACGGTGTCGCGCAGTATTTTGTCCGCGTCGCGGCGGTTCTGTCTTTCAATGTAGCCGTTGAAACCGGGGATATATCCAAGCAGTTTTTTAAACGGGTCGACCTGTGAACTTACTTTTTCAAAGAAATCACTCATTTGAGCCTCCTACCGTAATATACGACGATTTATGCTTATGGTCTCGCTTATTATAGCCTGAGTTTATGCTAAATCAAGAAAACACTCCCGATTAGGATGTATAATCGACGCCATACTTTTTACTGCATTGTTTTGTCCCATATTCATATTCAAAAGGAAGGTTAACATGATTGTTACAACAAAAAAACTATTTGAATCGGCATACGGAAAATATGCCATCGGCGCGTATAACGTCAATAATCTTGAGCAGATTATTGGGTTGTTCCGGGGAAATTTGGAAAGTAAAGCTCCCTTTGTTATTCAAATTAGCAAGGGCGCACGCTCCTACACTCATGAGACGATGCTTGAAGGGCTGATCACATCGGCGGATAAGATCTTCCCCGAATCAGTTTTTGCGGTTCATCTCGATCATGGCGATGAAGAAACCTGCTACAAATGCATCAACAGTGGCTTTTACTCATCCGTCATGATTGACGCCAGCCACGAATCCTTTGAAAAGAACGTGGAAATTACCAAACGTGTGGTCGATGCCGCCCATGCGAAGGGACTGGTGGTGGAAGCGGAACTTGGCATGTTGGGCGGCGTGGAAGAACACGTCAAAGTCGATGAAGCCAATGCCAAATTGACCGACCCCGTCCAGGCAGAGGAATTTGTGCGTCTGACCGGTGTCGACTCACTGGCTTGCGCCATTGGCACAAGCCACGGAGCGTTCAAGTTCAGCGGTTCGCAGGGTCTCCATTTCGAGGTGCTGGAACAGATCCAGAAACTCATGCCCGGTTTCCCATTGGTCATGCATGGTTCCAGTTCAGTGCCCCAGGAAGAAGTGGCGCGTATCAATGCCGCTGGCGGCGATATCAAAGGCGCAAAAGGCGTCAACGAAGATGAATTTATGAAGGCAGCCACTCTCGGCGTGACCAAGGTCAATATTGACACCGATGGCCGCCTGGTGTGGACGCGTGTTCATCGCGAATTTTTCCGCGACAAGCCTTCCGAATTTGACCTGCGCCCAATTGGCAAGGTCTTCATGGCCGAATATGCCAAATTTATCGCCCACAAGAACGAGAAACTTGGCTCTGCGGGTCATCTGGACGAAGTGCGCAAGTTGGTGAGTTAGCGGCAAGGGTTGACCATTTGGGATGGCGAACGGTTTGAAAAATTCAGCTCTTGGATCGGCATTTCCAATTTGACTTTTGGATCGTAAATTCAATGCCCAGATCTGACCAAGGCGTAACGAAAGAAAGATATATGCTCATCCCCCGCACGGCAATTTTTGTCCGGCGCGGGGATGAGTATCTGTTAATTAAAGGCGCGCCCACGAAAAGATTGTGGGCGGGCAAATACAATGGCATCGGCGGTCATGTGGAACGCGGCGAGAATATCCTTTTTTCTGCGCAGCGTGAACTGCTGGAAGAGACGGGTCTGCTGGCTGACTTGTGGTTGTGCGGCACGGTCATTGTGGATGCCGGGGATACGGGCATCTGCCTGTTCGTCTTTTGCGGCGAAGCCCCCCGGGGCGAGCTTAAAGCTAGTGATGAAGGCTCAGTCGAGTGGGTGGGCAGGGCTGCAGTTCTTCAGCTCCCCGTGGTGGAAGATCTTCCTATTTTGCTTGAACGGATCCATTCCATGCAGCGAGGTGATCCGCCCTTTGCGGCGCGCTCCTATTACGACCAGGACGATAAGTTGACGGTTGTCTTTTCATGATATACGTCCCGAAGGTTCTCTTGAAAGACTCATTGAGTCGACTGACCTTCGGGACATTCCATTTAATAAGGGGACGATTTTCCGGCTGCTATCCGGGTTTCATGGAAAAATTCCTTACCGCCATTCTCCACTGATTTTTTTTATTACCATGCCGTGGCGCATCAGCAGGGTGCTTATGCCGTTTTAATTCCGTGTTTTTGGCTTTACCTCTTATAATCTGCGTCATGGATGCCGACATGAAATTTATCATACGCTTCTGGTGGTTGGCTGTTTTCGTTTCTTCCCTCACATTCGCCTGCCAACCCGCTTTGACGGATTCTCAACCTTCGCCGCTGGTGCCGCTTTCCAGTCCCAGCCCAGCGCCTGCCTCCCCACAGCCGCCGATCCTGGAGCAAACTCCCGTCCCCCTTCCCTTGGTGCCAAATTTCTCACGCATCGTCATGATCGTTTTCGAGAACAAGGAATTTGACTCGGTGATCGGCAGCGGCAAAATGGCATACTTCAACCTGCTGGCCGGTTCATATACATTGTTGACTGCCCACCACGCCGCCGCGCATCCCAGCCTGCCGAACTACCTCTCGCTGATCGGCGGCGACACCTTTGGGATAACCAGTGATTGCGAAGACTGCTTTATCAACGCCCCCAGCCTGCCTGACCTGATCGAACAGAGCGGACGGACATGGAAAACATACCAGGACGACATGCCCGAGCCCTGCTTTATGGGCAGTACGTTACGTTACGCCCAAAGGCACAACCCCTTCATCTACTTTGACTCCATTCGCCTGGATTCTGAACGCTGCAGGCAAAATGTTGTCCCGCTCACACAGCTGGATGCCGATCTTGCCCTGAACGACCTGCCGGATTTCATCTTTATCTCGCCTGATATTTGCTACTCCTCTCATGACTGTGACCTTGATCTTGCCGACACCTGGCTCAAGGGACAAATGGACAAACTCTATCCTGTGTTGGAATCTTCAGGGGATCCCTTCCTCATCATCCTCACCTGGGATGAAGGGCAGACAGATCACTCCTGCTGCGGACTTCCCGACCCCGCCGGCGGACGGGTTGCCACGCTCTTGATCTCCCCGCAGGTGAAACCGAACTTTCAGGATGAAACTCCCTACTCGCATTACTCCCTCCTAAAAACCATCTCTGCAGCGTGGAACTTGCCTTATCTTGGTCACGCTGCTGATGCCGAAACAAGTCTCATCACCGCGCCCTGGAGGTGAAATTACTCCATGCTATACTTGGGTCAGTGCAGGTAAATTAAAAAAACTTCATTATCAGAGGAATTATGACCGACATAACCCATCAGGAAATGCTGCAGAAATATGCAGAGGCGATCGTAAAAGTTGGTTTGAACATCCGCGCCGGGCAACGATTGATCATCACGTTGGCGGCAAATCGCGGCGTTCCAATTCAATTCGCGCCATTGGTGCGTGAAGTTTCCAAAGCCGCTTATGCGGTCGGTGCAAAATATGTGGATGTGATCTGGGGCGATGAGGAAATGCTGCGCCTGCGCGCTCAGCACGCCCCGCATGATTCCTTTGACGAATATTCCACCTGGCAGGTGGATGCCATTGTGAAGATGATCGAGAATGGTGACGCCCTGCTTTCGATTTCTGGTGCGAACCCCGACCTGTTCGGCGGGTTGGACCCGGAGATCGTGGGAATGATCCAGAAAACACATTTAAAGAACTTTGCCAGGGTCAGCGAGCGGGTTACCACCAATGCCGTCAATTGGTGTGTGGTGGCTGCCGCCGGTGAAGCCTGGGCGAAGAAGGTATTTCCCGATCTCCCTGCAATTGAGGCACAGGAAAAATTATGGAAAGCCATCTTTGAGACCGCACGGATTGCCCAGCCTGATCCCATTGCCGCGTGGCAAACGCACATTGCCAACCTGCGCAAACGTGCCCAATATTTGCAAGCCAGACAATACACAGCCCTGCATTATTCCGCACCGGGTACAGACTTCACGCTCGGTCTCCCCAACGGACATTTATGGATCAGCGCCCAGTCCATGGCACAGAACGGCGTGGCATTCACAGCCAACATGCCCACTGAAGAAGTATTTACCCTGCCTGATAGAAACCGCGCTGACGGGGTGGTCACCTCCACTTTTCCATTGAGTTATGGCGGCACGTTGATCGAGGACTTTCAAGTTACGTTTGAAAATGGACGGGTGGTCAAGGTCACTGCGCAGAAGGGCGAATCCGCCCTGCAAAAATTGGTGGATACCGATGAAGGTTCGCACCGTCTCGGCGAAGTTGCACTTGTCCCTGCCAGTTCCCCCATTGCCCAGCGTGGTCACCTTTTCTACAACACTTTATTTGACGAGAATGCATCCTGTCATATCGCCATTGGACGCGCCTACCGCTTCACACTTACGGGCGGCGAGGAATTGACTGACGATGAGTTTGTCTCTGCCGGGGGCAACGTCAGCCTCAACCATGTCGACTTCATGATCGGTTCGCCCCAAATGGATATTGATGGTGTCAAACAGGATGGCTCACGCGAGCCCGTCATGCGCCAGGGCGAGTGGGCATTTGATGCATAAACAGGGATCGGGCAGGTCGACTTCCGCACCTGCTTCATTCATGCCTGTTCCGGTTAATTACTTTCTGTAATAAATAATTGGAGTGGATGATTCCATGCCTGAAAAACCAAAACTCGATCTTGATGACATTTTGAAAGCTGAATACGATTACATTGCCAACACCACCTTCCAGGCCAATGAAGACCGTTCGCGCGTTGCATCCTTTTATTTCGTAACGCTTGGCTCGCTCGTGGCAGCCATCCTTGGCTCGATGATTTCAGCCAATGATCTGGAAAGTGTTTCGCTCGCATTTTCAGGGTTGTTCGTGGTGTTGACCGTCCTCGGTGCGTTGACCCTTGCCCAGCTTGCCCGCCTTCGCGCTGCCTGGCATGAATCTGCGCAGGCAATGAATCAGATCAAGGATTATTACATCAAGCACTACAAGGAAATTAAACCTGCTTTCAAATGGAGGGCTGGCACGCTTCCGCCCACCGATAAGCCGAATAGCATTGCGAACCTCATGGCGGCTGAGATTGCTTTTTTGGGGGCCATTACCTCTGCTGCTGCCATGTATTTTTTTCTTCTCTTTTTTGGAAGTGTGGTCTGGTGGGGCTGGACATTGGTTTTCATCACCCTGGTTGTGGCTTCCATCCTCCTTTGGGCATGGTACAAACACCTGCTGGTGGATGATCAATAGGTCCAGGCGAATGTCATCTGCTTTGTGAAATTAGACGGTACCTTTTATATTATGGAGCCATAACATGACCCGCAACTACGAAAACCAACCCCCAACCGCTTTTCAACGCCTGCCTGATTACAGCCGCACTGATGACTGGATCCGCTCATTTCTCAGGGAGCAAAAGGTGGGTCACACTGCCTACGCCTGGGATGATCAGCCCTTTCTGCATCCAAATTTGTTCTGGTTTGACGAGGAGAATCACCAGGTAATTTTTCACGGGTATATTGCGGGACGCATCCGCTCCGGCATTGAAAAGAATCCCAGGGTCTGTTTGGAAGTCAGCGAGATGGGTAAATTGATGCCCTCCAACATTGCGCTGGAATTTGCGCTGCAATATCGCAGTGTGATGGTCTTCGGTACGGTTCGTGTCCTGACCGGCCCCGACGAAGCGCGGCGCGGATTGTACGGCCTGATCTCCAAATATTTTCCAGGCATGGTCGCCGGCAGGGAGTATCGTCAGATCACCGACAAGGAACTGCGCACCACTTCGGTCTATGCCATCCAGATCGAATCATGGAGCGGCAAGGAAAATTGGAAGGACGGCGCTGAGCAAAGCGCAGAGTGGCCGCCGCTGGATAAAAAGTGGTTTGAATAAACCCTGAATGCAAAAGTGAAACTCCGAGCCTGTGGGGGCTCGGAGTTTTTTTAGTGATCGTCTGCGGTTGAAAATTTATTGCAAGCAGATAAGTTTGGCGCCGACTGTGACTCGGGCGGCAGTCCACACGCCATTGGCGACTGTCCCATTCACACTGACAGCGTTGCCTACTTTCAAGTCGGCGAAGGTGATCAGGGTGGGTACTGCGTCTGGGGTGGATTTGTATAGATAGCGTGTCTTGGCAGTTGTGGTCATCACCAAAGTCTGCTTAAGATAGGGCTGAACCAGCTTGCTCCCATTGAGAACACTGACAGTGATCGTCCCGCTGACGGGGTCGATGGCTGAGATTTTCGCGACCAGGGTGAACGTACCGCGCGGTCCGCCTGCCGCATATGCCGGACCAACGGCTGCCAGGGCGATTAACAGGGCCAATGTAACAACAAACAGTTTTTTCATGAGTATCTCCTTTTGAAAAATTTGGTTTGCTTGCTGTGACGCAGATTTTGCCCGGGAGATACGCCCAATAAAATATAGGGTATGGATGACTGGAGTCCTAAGCCGGACCCAAGACCGCTATTTGATACGCGGCCTGCGGCGCAGAGACTCAAATCCCATGAAGATCAACGTGAACGAGATGGACAGCGCGCCAAATGCCAGCAGCAGGATTCTCCAATCAAAGACTTGCCACCAGGTTGGTTGGGATTGGGCTTGACCCTGCCCTTGCCCCTGTCCTTGTCCTTGCCCCTGTCCCTGGGTGGATGTAGTTCCTTGCGCACCGGGTTGGGTGGTGGACTGTGTATTATTCCGCAGCCACGGCGGACCACCGCCGCCGCCTTTGGCTGGCACTGCAATTTCGGGTGCAGTCGCCTCCCACTGCCGGATGAAGCCTACAACAGCCTGGATCTCCGCTTCGGTCATGCGGTCACCCCAGACCGGCATGGCGGTCCCTGGCACACCATTGGTAACGATCTGCTGGATGGCGAGGTCACTGGTATCCGTCAGGAAGGCTTTGACGTTCAGGGCCGGTGCGCGTTGTGTTCCCTGTCCTTCGGGACCGTGACAGCGTGAGCAGTTTTGCGAAAAAAGTTGACCGCCCAGCGCGATGCTTTCTTCTGTGGTGGGGATGGGCACATTGGGCGCAGGCAGAATTCCAGCGGGTACTTCATCCCAGCGTTGGACCAGGGTCACAAGCGCAGTAATTTCTTCTGCGGTCAGTACATTGCTCCAGCCCGCCATGAGCGTGCCAGCGCTGCCAAGGGTGACGGTGCGGGTCAGTTCCTCGGCGGTCTTTTCACGGATCGCCGGGTCATTCAAGGCGGGCGCAATGCCCGTGCCGAGTCCGTCAGCACCGTGACAGGCGACGCAGTTGGCGGCAAAGAGGGTGACGGCGGTTTGCAGGGTTTCACCGTTGGGCAGGTTCGCCACTTCGGCAAGCAGGGCAGGATCCGCTTCGGTGGTGAATGGTACGAGCGGAGCAAGCCCCAAATTGACGACCCGGTCACGGGTGGCGTTCCAGTCGCCTGATTGGATCAGACTCACCATTTCGGAAATTTGATAATCGCTGAGAGGTCCGCCGTCTTCCTTGCTCCAGGCGGGCATTGCGGTGTTGTAGCGTCCGCGTGCGATGGTTTTCGTCAGATCTTCATATGCCATTGTTTGCAAAGCGGCCTGATTCAATGCGGGCGTCGCGCCGATGCCCTCGCCTTCCAGTCCATGACAGACCGAGCAGTTTTGAGCGTAGAGGGTCATCGCGTCGTCAAGTTGGACATGCAGGATCTGTGTCTGCGATTCGGTGATTCGAACAGGTTCGTTGAGCATGTAAAAGCCTAGCCCGAAGACGACCAGTTGCGTCGCCAGCAAGCCAGCCAGGATTTCAAAGAGACGGATGCGGTTTTGAGTTGGGTTCATGGTTTTTCCTGTTCAAACCTGACAGGTCTTATCGCGGCTCTAGTCAATCGAGGCGCTTGTGAAGACCTGTCAGGTTTTTTGACTATGGATAAACGACTTGCGCGGTTTCAAAGGTTTGGCGTTCGATCAGGTCGCCCGTATCCACGTTGATCTGGCCATCTGTGATGCTGACACCGAACAGGTCGAGCGGGCGTGGGGCGGGCGGATTTTCCACTGTGCCTTGTTGATCAAATTGCGAGTTGTGACAGGGGCAGATGAATTTCTGTGCGCCTGGATCCCACGGGACGGTACATCCAAGATGCGTGCAGCGATGATAGACAGCCAGAAAGCCGCCATCCCCCAGCCGCACGATGTAGAAGCGTCCGTTGGAAATATGGGTGACCGAGTTGAGCGGAAAATCGTCCACAAGTCCTGCGTTGATGATCGAGCCGAATTCGCCTTCAGTCAGGCGCGGCTGCAGGTAGGCAATGAAGACGCCTGTGGTTTCGATCAGCGCCAGGCCGCCGAAGAATGCCCAGGCGATTTTTAGAAAGTCGCGGCGGGAGGGTTCAAGAGGGGTTTCAGACATAAGGACTCCAGTGTTCAGCGATTAGTGCGTGGCGGCGGGCATATTCCATGCCCAGTAGAGTGCCATGCCAGGTCCGCGGAAGAAGATGCCGATGATGGTTAATACGACGAAAGCGGTAAAGAGGAAGGTGGATATGAACAGCACCCGCTCTTCTGTATCGGCGTGAAAGGATCTAACGGTCCATTCGTCAAGCAGGATGATGGGGACCAGGACGATCGCCAGGGGGATCAGTCCGTTGGAAAGCAGGGTGTCCCAGGTGGGCAGCCACAGGCTCCAATGCAGCACAAACTCATCGAGCAGCACCCAAAGGGGGGTGAGGATGAGCGCCATGCCAATGCCTAGCAGGGTCAGTGAACGTCCACGGTGTGAGCGAAAATAAATTCCCACGCTGTTCAGGTTGATGTCGAAGAAGGGCAGCAGGAAGATGCCAAGGATCGCCAGACCCGGCAGAATGATCGCGCCGACCAACGGATGGAAATGCAGAAGTAATTCCTGCAAACCCATAAAGTACCAGGGCGCTTTGGCAGGGTTCGGAGATATATCGGGGTTGGCAATGCCCTCAAGCGGGGCGGGCACCAGCATGGCAAAGATCAACAACAACGAAAAGGCTCCGATCGCAAAGACCAACTCCCGGCGCACCAGGTGCGGAATTGTCGTCACACGCTCGACCTTTGGCTCATCCACCTGGTCCAATTTTTTAGGCAGGGTTAATCCGCCATCCTTGCGGACACGCCAGAAATGGTACATCATCAACCCGAAGATCATGAGCGGGATGAGAGAGATGTGCATGGAGTAAAAATTAAGCAGGGTGTTCGCGCCGACTTCGGGACCGCCGAGGATCAATTTTCCCATCCAGTTGCCGATCAGCGGCACATAGTTGATGATGCTGGTGCCGACGGTGATCGCCCAAAAAGCAAGCTGATCCCAGGGCAGAAGGTAACCTGTAAAATTGGCAGCGACCACCAGCAAAAGCATGGCAACGCCCACCAGCCAGTTGAGTTCACGCGGCGGGCGGTATGCGCCTGTGGCAAAGACGCGGATTAAATGAAGCACTGCCACAACGATCAGCAGGTTGGCGCTCCAGTGGTGCAGGTTGCGGACCAGCTCACCAAACCAGACATTGGAATTGATCTCAAGAATATCCAGGTAGGCTTGCGGCGCGGCAGGTGTGTAATTGTTTTGCAGCACAACGCCTGTTAATCCAAGCACGGCCATCAACAGGGCAGAGAGTCCGCCCAGACCCCAGCTATGTGTCCAGTTCATGGCAGTGACCGGGACCTTGGTGGGGTGCAGGTGCAGGATGAGACTATCCACCACCAGGCGCATTCGACCGCGGTCATCCACTGGCAAACCATCAGGGATCAGGCGTTCACGCATGCGGTCGAGCATGGAGTCTTGTTCGGGTGTGGGGATTTCGTCTGTCATGGATTCTCCTTGATCTTTTTCGTAGCGAAATATTTTTCCATTTTTTCTCTACCGTCAAAATGTCATTGCGAGGGCGTTTTTCCCGAAGCAATCCCCCAGTTGATGGGAGCTTGCCAGAAAAAGCGGTTGCTTCTCTGCTAAAAACCAGGGCTTGCAGCGACACAAAACAACATGATGTACGGCAGAGAATTGATTTTTATCAATTCATGATTGGGTTTTCAAAAAGAAAATGTAAAGAATTGATAAAGGACAACATGTCACAAATTTTGCACAACCTTATCTGTATGTTTAAACAATCTTTACAAATGAGTTCTATCATGGGGGCAGAGTTGCGAACAAAACCGCAGCCATAAATTTCAAAATAACCAACCAATAAAGAGGTATAACATGTTCAAAACACTAAAAACACTTCTGGCAGGAATTCTCGCCGCAGTCATCGTCATTGCCATCGGGGCAAGCGTCTACACCGCATTTGCCGCGCCCGGCACGAATATCTTCTCAACCCAATCTCAAACTGCTTCCAATGGGAACGGGAGCGGCGGCAATGGCGGGAATGGATCTGGCACCGGCACATCAGTGCTCGACATCCCCGCTTCTGATCTAAGCACTGAAGAATCCGCTGCCCTGTTGTTCATGCGCGAAGAGGAAAAACTTGCCCGCGATGTGTACAACGCTCTGTACACGACCTGGGGACAGCAGACCTTCACCAACATCGCGTCCAGCGAACAGATGCATATGGACGAGATCAAAGTCCTGCTCGACCGCTACGGGTTGACCGACCCCGCGTTGGATGCCGGTCAGTTCACCGACCCTGAACTTCAAGCATTGTACACCCAGCTGGTTGCCCAGGGGAATCTCTCCCTTGCAGATGCCTTAAAAGTCGGCGCAGCCATCGAGGAAATAGACATCCGCGACCTGCAAACCCGCATGGCCCAAACGGACAATGCCGATATTCAGCAGGCCTATACCAACCTGCTTAATGGTTCCTATAATCACTTGAAATCTTTCACCAGTGTTCTGCTCACCCAAACAGGCGAGACCTATCAACCGCAATATTTGACCGCCGAACAATATCAAACCATTATTTCCAGCACCCAAAATGGTCAGGGTACAGGCGGACAGGGACAAGGTGGCGGACAGGGTCAGGGCGGTGGACAGGGACAGGGCGGCGGACAGGGTCAAGGCGCTGGACAGTCCTCCGGCACAGGGTTGGCACAAGCCGACCTCACAGCCGCGACCACCATCCACGGCACGGTTGTCAGCTTTGATCAAATGGGACTCAGCCTGACCCTTGATGATGGCAGCGCTTTCTATGTTCAACTTGGCAACACGCGTTACAGCCAGTCCATCGGTTTTGCGCCGGTCGTTGGTGAAGGTGTCACAGTCTACGGCTTCCCGGGTGACCAGGGTGTCTACAGCGCCATCACTGTCACATTGGACTCAACCGCTCAGGTCTATGCCTTTCGTGATGCTGCAACGGGCCAACCGCTCTGGTCAGGTGGCGGCAATGGCGGCGGTGGAAATGGCAAGGGTGGTGGAAATCACTAACCCCGAGTGCAGCAGTTCCCTTTATGGTAACTCTGGAAATCCAACTTCCAACCCCTAAAAAATTAACTCTTTACCGTTCAACCCGTCTAATAGTCAGACCCTAAAGGTTTTACCTGCAAACCAGAGCCAAAATTCGCAAAAAATTCCCGCTGTCATAATGTTTATTGGCAAAGGAAACCTTTAGGGTCTCTTCCGCGGGAAGGTGTACGGTGGAGAAAAAAATACATGGATAATCATCGGCGAGGGTGGTTATCCATGCTTGATGGAAGGAGACGGCGATGAATTTGCCGAAGGTTCAATTTTTTCGCAAGCGCGGCATTTGGGCGCGCAGGATCTTGCAGGTTTTATTTTTTATGCTCATCACCTTTATCAGTGTAAATCACACACTGGTCAGGAATGGTGCTGGAGTATCATTTTTTTCAAATGCCTCGCTTCACGCGCTCTGCCCCTTTGGCGGTGTCGAAACGATGGCGCAGCTTTTTTTATCAGGTACGTTGATCCAAAAAGTGCGCGCTTCTTCGATCATCCTGCTGGACCTGGTCCTGGTCCTATCTCTGTTGCTGGGACCTGTTTTCTGCGGCTGGGTCTGCCCGCTGGGGACAGTGCAGGAGTGGATCGGGAAACTGGGACGCAAGTGGTTTGGCAACAAACTGTACAACCAGTTCATTCCCACAAAACTTGACCGTGCCTTGCGTTACCTCCGCTATGGAGTGCTTGCCTGGGTGCTATATGCCACGTTTACCAGTGCCAGTCTCGTCT
>JAIFNG010000181.1 GCA_020047815.1 Anaerolinea sp. | reverse complement strand
GTGGTAGCCCTTCGGGGTAAGACGTGACATGTCCAGCTCTATCACATCTTGTGGACAGGCACTAATGCAAAGTTCGCATCCTTTACAATAGGCATCACTGACTTCGATCCAACCTTTAGCAGGCATTGATTCTCCTTTTTTATACGAGAAGTCGGACAATATTTAGCGGGATTACCGTTTCCTATATTATGTCGTTTCCGGGGAGTAATGAATAGTGCCAAGCGTCATAAAGGAAGATGTACGAATATCATCATTACATACAGAAAAAAAACAAGGCCATAAACCCTCAACACAAAATATTATTCAACAATCAGCCGAAATAGTTTACATAAGTTTTGCTTAAGAGGACAGAATTTTTTACAGTAAAAAGGGTGTAGAACTTTCGAAAATTATGGACATACCGGATTTTAACAATACCACTTGCTGGAGGTAAAAAAGTTGATGAAAGCGTTTGACACCCCATTAAAAAATGGAATCCAGATCAAATACGGGGCCGTCTTTACAGACCATCTTCCACTCGTTGTGGATCGTCAATGCGCAAGCACCGCACTCCGCAAGTGCGCCACAGGGCATGGGAGCGCGGACTAAAACCTGACTCTTGGGCAGGCTGCTCGACTTACTCAGGGTTGCATTCCCCAGCCCAAGCACTTTTCCCAGCTGAGGCAGATTTTCTCGTGCGGCGTCAAAGGCCGCATAATCAGCCCATTGATATATGTCTTTCAGCGCCTGCAGGGGCTGCACCTCTACTGCTTCAGGAAGGAGTTCCACCAACACATCACTGACAAGAACCACTTCCGCACCTTGCATGAAGGCGATGGAAATCAACCCGCGCAAACGCTCGGGTGATTCGTCGAAGGCAGCCAAAAGCACTTTGCGTGCGGCAGGGGGGACTACAAATCCATGTCCAATGGGACCGCGCAGGTTGAGCTGCATACCCGGTGTCCATGAAAGAGGCAGGTACGGCGCGGCACAGAAACCATTCGGGGTAGAGTCACTAAAAAAAACAGGGACTGCCAAAGGAGCGGCTGAGGTAGAAGCATGAGCAAGTAGATACTGTCCAGGCGCGGGAATCAACTGCGGGGGGCATAAAATCTGTGCCCGCGAATCCAGATAAATTTCAGTTAATTGTCCCTGACCATTCTTCATAGGAGAAATATTAACACGCAATGAGAGCGGAGGCAAGCGGGTTTATAATCATGAGACAAAAAAAACTAATGGCCTTCAATACCTTTAGATATTGAAATAAAAATCTCGGAGGAAATCATGAATATTTCGACTTTGCTGCAAGGGGTTGCTTCCTTTGCCTGGATCGGTTTTATCGGCATCCTGGTTACTATTTTCCTGCGTGTCAGCCGAAACCAGCCTGTAAAAGGATTGTCATCTCTGGTGGTTGTTTTTCTTGTTGTGGCGATTCTGTTGACCACTGCGGGCGCTGGCTTGGTGTTTCTGCAAGCCAATGAATACGGTGTAGTGATCTCTGCATTCCAGCCAAACGGTTATCGCACACAGGCATTGGGACCAGGCTTGCATTGGATTGTTCCGTTCGTTGAAAGTGTGCAGAAATATTCGGTCGCACAGCAAACATACACCATGGCATCCACGGCCAATGAAGGCACGGTAATTGGTGATGATTCGATACAGGCGCGCACAAAAGATGGTCAGCAGGTTTTCATTGACGCTTCGGTTATTTACAAAGCAGATCCGACGCAGATCATACAACTACACATTAACTGGCAAAATCGCTATGAAGAAATGGTGGTACGTCCTGTATCTCGTGCAGCGATCCGTAATGCGGTTTCTCAATTTGGGGTGGAGGAATTGGTTAGTACAAAACGCGGAGAACTGGAGCTGGCGATCCGCACAGAGATCGAAACAAAGCTAAAAGCGAATAACGTTATCATGTCCGATTTCCTGATGCGCAACATCCGCTTTAGCGATGAATATGCGGCAGCGGTTGAACAAAAGCAGGTTGCAGAACAACAGGCGCAACAAGCCAAGTTCGTTGTGGAATCAAAGAAGCAGGAAGCAGAGCAAGCCCGTCAAACAGCACAAGGCCAGGCAGATGCGGCAGTGATCGCATCCAAAGGCGCAGCAGAGGCACGTTTGATCCAGGCGAAAGCAGAAGCGGAAGCCAACCAGCTGCTCTCACAGTCCCTGACACCCACACTGCTGCAATATCAATATATTTTAAAACTCGCCCCTGGTGTGCAAACGATTTTTATCCCCAGTGACAATCAATTCATTCTACCGCTTCCTCAAACAACAACACCCTAGTTAAATTAAGTGCAGCCACCTTGGAGGTGGCTGCACTTGGAGTCAATTTATGCCGATACCACAATCCGGGCGTGAAGTGAGGTTGACAACACTTTCAGCCTGCGCAGGCTGAGCGTCCAAACTAAGCGCGGATGCGCTGACGCAGGTCCTGCGTCCACTACAAAATATTTTTGACCCTGCTGCATATCCTGATCTGTTGATCGGTCTTGAATCACCGGATGATGCAGCTGTTTGGCGTTTAAGTGATGACAAAGCCATCGTTGTTACCACAGATTTTTTTACGCCCGTTGTGGATACGGCTTATGAATACGGTTCAATTGCCGCGGCAAACAGTCTCTCGGATGTCTATGCCATGGGTGGGCAGCCATTTCTGGCGTTGAATATCGCTGCCCTGCCCGATAACCTGCCCCAGGAAATCTCAAGTGAGATTTTACGCGGCGGCGCTGAAAAAGCTCGCGAAGCGGGTGTGGTGATCGCAGGCGGACATACGGTTAAGGACAAGGAACCAAAATACGGACTGGTCGTAATTGGGTTTGTTGATCCGCGATATATGATAAGCAAGGGTGGACTGAAAGTTGGCGATGTACTTATCCTTACAAAGCCCCTGGGCGGCGGTGTAACAACCACCGCACTCAAACAAGAGAAAGCCTCGGAGAACGACGTGAAGGAAGTCGTTGAGTGGATGTCACGTTTGAATAAAACAGCGGGACAACTGGCTGTGGAATCCAACCTGCGCGGCGGGACGGATATCACCGGGTTTGGCTTCCTTGGTCATGGGCTTGAAATGGCGCAAGCCTCGGGTGTAATGCTGTCCATTGAAAATTCGCAGATCCCTCTTCTTGGTAGTGCGCGCGGATTTGCTGAAAAGGGAATCTTTCCCGGGGGTGCTTTCGACAACAGGGCATATGCAGGCGCATCAGTCAGGCTCGACAAAAAAATCGATGAGCCAGCCGAAATGCTGCTTTTCGACCCTCAGACCAGTGGCGGGTTGTTGGTGGGTGTTCCACGCAAAAAACTGGCTTCGTTTCAAAAACGCGCCCAGGAACTTAATCAGCCTGTTTGGATCGTGGGTGAAGTGCACGAAGGACAGGGCATTGAGGTTCATCCATAATGTTCCATATCAGCGTGGTGGAACTGGCTTTCACCTGTGGCGTCATACTTCTGCTGCTTGTTGCGCCTGTGCTACTTAGAAGGTTTTACGTGCATGTGGATAAGCGCTTGAAAAATATCGAAAAGAAAATCGAAAATAAGAAGTAACTTTCAGGTACAATAAGGCCAAGAATACTTTTGTTACAAACATCATGTCAGAAATCCCCATAGAACCTGCTCTAGGTTTCTCCCCCAAATACATTCCGTTCATCCGAATTGACGAGAGGGTTATCCCGCCGCGAATCAATTTTCGCGTTATATGGCTTTAAACAAAAAATACTTTTGACCTTTAGATTAAGAAATTAAGGAATTCATGAGCATTGCAAACGAGATATTATTGATTTTTATTTTGATCCTGGTAAATGCACTTCTTGCCATGTCAGAAGCCGCGCTGGTAGCGTCACGCAAAGCGCGTCTGCAACAACAGGCAAGCGAAGGCAATAAATCATCAGCTTTGGCACTCAAGTTGATCGAGGACCCGAATATTTTCCTGTCCACGATCCAGATCGGTATTACTCTGATCGGGGTGCTGGCGGGTGCGGTCGGCGGGGCAACAATCGCAGAATCATTGGCAAAAGCGCTGCTAAATGTCCCCTACATCGGTGAGTATAGCATTTCGATCGCACTGGGCGTTGTGGTTATCTCCATCACGATCCTCACCATCTGGCTGGGTGAACTGGTACCAAAAAGACTGGGACTTAATAGCCCTGAAAAAATATCCCAGATGGTAGCGGGACCAATGCTTTTTCTTTCAAACGTTTTCTCTCCTTTTATCAAACTTATGAGTGGAGCAACAAATTTTGTTCTACGCCTGTTCGGGGTTAATGCCTCTTCTGAACCGCCCATTACAGAAGAAGAACTTCAAATGCTTATCAGCCAGGGTACACAAGCAGGGGTTTTTCAGGAAGCCGAACAGGATATGGTGGAGGGCGTTTTCAGTCTTGGCGATTCACGCGTATATTCATTAATGACGCCGCGTACAGAATTGGTCTGGCTGGACATCGCAGATACCATTGAAGAGATCAGAGAAAAAATTGCACAATGTCCATACTCGCGCTTCCCTGTCAGACAGGATTCGCTGGAAACCATCGTTGGCATCGTAAAATCGCGTGATCTGCTGGTTGAAAGTTTATCGGGTAAAGAGATCGATCTAAAAAACCTGCTCAAGCCGGCATTTTTTATTCCTGAAACCATGTTCGCATCCCGCGCCCTTGAATTATTCAAGGAAAAAAACACAGAACTTCTGCTGGTCGTTGACGAGTTTGGCGGGTTGCAGGGGATCCTTACCATCAACGATATCCTGGAAGAGATCGTCGGTGCGATGGAATTCGAAGAGCCGCAAGCCACCCAAAGACAGGATGGCTCCTGGCTGTTGGACGGCATGTTGGAGGTGGATGAATTCAAGGAACTATTCGAGTTCAATTCACTTCCGCATGAAGATGAGTATGAGACGTTAAGCGGATTCATGATGACTTCGCTCGGACGTGTGCCGCAACCCGCCGACAATTTTGAATGGAGCGGATACCGCTTTGAAGTAATGGACATGGACGGTCGCCGGGTGGACAAGGTGCTGGTCACCACATTGCCCAAGCCTCCTGCAACAGCATAAATACGGGAACAAAACCCATCAGTGCTGGAACCCACAGGATCCTTTTTTTAATCGGAGTATCGAAATTCTGCTCAAGGACCAGGAACAAGCCATGACAGCTTATGTAATTGTAGATATTGAAATCACAGACATGGAAGGGTACAGGGAATACGTCAAAAAGGCGCCCGAAGCGGTTAAATTGTATGGCGGAAAATACCTTGCGCGCGGCGGTGCGAACGAAACCCTGGAAGGTACCTGGCAGGCCAACCGTCTCGTTATTCTTGAATTCCCATCTGCCGAACAAGCCAAAACGTGGCTAAACTCCGACGAATACGCGCCCGCCCGCGCACTTCGCCATCAGTACGCGAAAACAAACATGGTAGTCGTAGAGGGAATGTAGACAAGACCTGCAAGTTTCATCATTAGAATCAAGGTATAATTTTTGCCGTATGAGCCTAGAAACCAACTCCAGTAAAACAAAAATCTGTCCCACCTGCGGAACGCGCCTAAGTGAAAACGCGGCACGCTGTCTGGTCTGCGGCACAGAGTTCACCGCCAAGCCTGAACCTAAAGCCGCCAAAAAGGTGGAGAAATCGGTTCAAGCCAGCCGTATGCCGGTAATCACCTTAAGTTTACCCGCCGCAGTGGGTATTCTTGCTGTGGTGGTTATTATTGCTGCAGCCGTCGCATTCTTCTCGCTGCGCGCAAGCGCCCCAGAAGGAACATTTGAAACTGTGGAAACGCCCACTCCCACCGAAACACCCACGGCCACCCTGCCTGCTACAGCAACAATCCCGCCAACCGACATTCCCACTGCTACACTCCAGCCTCCCTTCGATTACACCGTTTCCGCTGGTGATGGCACTTGTGGTTTCATTGCGGCTCAATTCCGTGTTTCTGTTCAAAGCATTATCATCGAAAACAACCTGCCTGCCAGTTGCCCAATTAGCGTGGGCCAGGTGCTCAAGATTCCATATCCTACGCCAACAATTCCGCCGCCTGCAACCAGCACCCCGCTGCCAGTGGATGCAACCAAGCAAGCTTGTGAAACCGTCCCGATCACTGTACAGGATGGTGACACCCTCTCCACCATTGCAGCTAATTATGCCGTCCCGCCCGAAGCGATCAAAGCATTTAATGGAAAAACGACCGATAACGTTTTCATCGGCGAAAATTTGCTCATCCCGCTTTGTATGCGCGCTGCAACCCCTGGGCCCACACCCACTGCAACGATCCCGCCGCCCTACCCGGCCCCCAACTTGCTGCTGCCGGCGGACGGCGCTGCCTTCACCCTGGCAAACGATGTGGTGACACTGCAATGGGCATCGGTAGGTACGTTACGCGATGCCGAGGCTTATCAAATCACCATGGAAGATATAACCTCGGACCAAACTCGCCGACTGACAGATTATGTAACAGACACCAAGTACATCGTGCCAACCTCTTACCGCCCAAAGGATAACGTTGCTCACGTCCTGCGCTGGTGGATCACCCCTGTACGGCAGGCTGGAACCGACGACCAGGGTCAAGCCATTTGGGTGTCAGCTGGTGCTGTCAGCGAGAAACATGTCTTCACATGGGTCGGCATTGCGGTCGAAGGTACACCAAACCCCTAGGACAGGCTCGGAAAATAATCCATCATGCTTCACTCAACTCCCCACCCAGGAAATTGGCGGGGAGTTTTTATTATTCCCTAATCAAACCTGCCAACATACATGGATGAGAATTTGGCATAAGAACACCAAAAAAAAAATGGAAACTGGCCGCTATATAAACTAACCAAGCGAACACTAACATTGTTTTCACTGTTGCAGACAGAATTACAAGGAAGTAAAATTTTGGATATCTTGGGTATCGCCATCTCACGAATCAAAATAAGGAAACATAAAATGGGAAAACGGGAAGAAATTATCGAAGCAATTGAAACCTCACATACTGCAATGTTAGCTCAGCTTGATGAGGTTGACCAACAACACATGATCTATCCCTTGTGGACCATCCGTGAGATCGTCGCTCACCTCTCCGGTTGGGATGATGCTGCAATCGGATTTGTCAGCGCCCTGCTCAAGAGTGAAACGCCACCGATCCCTGCTCCGCGGGGACCTGATGTTTACAACGAGGAAACAGTCAGCACCCGTGAAGGGTTGGGATACGATCACATCATCCGCGAATATGTGGGGACCCGAAAAAAATTGATTGCGATAGTAAGTCAGATGACAGAAGACATGGTGATACAAAAGTCCATCCTGCCTTGGGGCGGCGAAGGTTCATTGGAGGATATTATCCAGGTGTTTGGTCCGCATGAAATGGAACATGTGATGGATGTGAAAAATATTATCAACGGAAAACGGCGGGTTGAATAAACCACTTTGGAATGTTGGAAGATTTGTAAGACTTCCTACCTATTTAATAACTTAAGAAGGAAAATAATTAATGGATATTCGTTCTTTCAATCGCGATGCCTGGAATCGCCAGGTGCAATCAGGAAAGAATCCGTGGACAGTTCCCGTCTCACCCGAATTAATTGCGCGAGCTCGAATGGGCGATTGGTCCATCGTGCTGACTGAGAACAAACCTGTGCCGCCTGAATGGTTTCCTCCTCTGCAGGGACTCAAAGTCCTCGGACTGGCATGTGGTGGTGGACAGCAAGGTCCAATTATGGCGGCAGCCGGGGCGGAAGTGACAATCTTCGACAACTCACCTGCTCAACTGGCGCGTGACCAGGAAGTGGCAGCACGGGATAACTTGAACCTCCGCACGGTGGAAGGTGATATGAGGGATCTTTCAATATTTGCTGACGAAAGTTTTGATCTAATCTTTCACCCTGTCTCCAATTTATTTATCCATGAGATCAAATCTGTATGGAAAGAGGCATATCGTGTGTTACGCCGCGGCGGCACAATGCTGGCAGGCTTTATGAATCCGGTCCTTTACTTGTTTGACTGGGAAGATATGGAAAAAGGGATCATGGAAGTAAAGCACAAAATCCCATTTTCAGATATGGAAACATATGGTCCGGAACGCTTACTGCAGGAAGACCGTCCCGCTGAATTTGGTCATTCGCTCAGCGCCCAGCTTGCAGGACAAACAGATGCCGGGTTTGCGATCATCGGATTTTACGAAGATCATCATAGTCAAGTCAAACTCAGTGAATACATAGAAACATATATTGCCACTCGGGCGGTAAAATTGACATTAAAGGAGAAACAATGAAAATTTTAATAGCCGCAGATATGGAAGGTATCACGGGGGTGGTGCAATGGGACCAGGTAAACCCGAATCACCCTGAATATTCCCGCTTTCGCAAATTGATGACCGCGGATGTGAATGCCGCCATTCGAGGCGCATTTGCAGAAGGGGCAACCTCTGTCGCGGTGACAGACGGCCATAACAATGGAAGAAATATTCTGATCGAAGAGTTGGATGTACGTGCCACGTTGAATTCCGGTTCACCCTCACGCCTCTCCATGGTGCATGGTGTGGATGAGGGTGTGGATGGCGTGATGTATATCGGCTATCACGGACGCATGGGCGCGATGAACGCCATTCTCGACCATACATGGTCAGACGAGCGCGTTTCAGGGTTGTGGATCAATGATCGGGCATTTGGCGAATCAGGATTGAATGGCGCAGTCTGTGGGCACTTTGATGTACCCATCATCATGGCCTCGGGAGATCAAACCCTGTGCATGGAAGTGCAGGATTTTTTTGGCAAAGAGATCGAAACCGCGCAAGTGAAGAAGGCTGTAAGCCGAATGTCAGCGGAATGCCTGACACCCTCCGTGACCGCTAAATTAATTGAAGGGGCTGCCGCCCGCGCCATGAAAAAACTCAAGGACCATAAAACGCCCAAACCGTTCAAAGTCTCTGCGCCGATCAGGATGGCCATTGAATTTGAACAATCAGATATGGCTGATAAAGCCGCATACCTGCCCTATGCAAAGAGGGCGACAGACCGCCGCGTTGAATATGTGGCTGACGACATGGTAACAATTTACCTGGCATTTCGCGCCATGCTGGCATTGGCAAGGTAATTGGATCCTAAATTCAAAGATGGATGGGCTGTAATTTTTTGGATCACATCCTACGAATTACGGATGTAAATGCGCGGCACGCGACGATGGACCAAACTGGTAAAGTCCACTTGTGATATCTGGTAAAGGGCAGCCAGGTCGTGTACCCATAGGGCTGAATTTCCCTGTTGTCCGACAATCACGACCTCCTCACCCATTGGAAAATGGTGCGGCAGGCGTACCATTAATTGATCAAGACACAAGCTGCCCACTACTGGATGTTTGATGCCACCAATGAGAACGTGATTGCCCGGAAAGCGGCGTAATCCATCACCATATCCCACCGGAACAACACCGATGATTTCTTCATGAGAAGTGACATAGGCTGCGCCATAGCCCACGCTCCAACCACCTGGCAAAAGTCGAGACGAAGCAAGTTGAGCCTTCCAGGTCAGTGCCGGCTGATAACCGTCGGGCAGGGGTTGGTCAACGCGAATACGCAACCCGAGCACTACATTGCCTACCCGCACCATGTCATAGCGGCTTTGCGGCTGATAAAAAGCTGCCGCTGAATTGGCAAGATGCACCCAGGGGGGACGCAAGCCTGAATCTTCCATGGCATGAACTGCAAGATCAAAACGTTGATGCTGCAATTCATTAAGGGGATGCTGTTCCTCAGCCACAGACAAGTGACTGTACATCCCGTCCATGTGGATGCCGCCAGCCGCTTGCGCTTGACGTGCAAAACGCACAGCTTCTTCGGCAAAAATACCCAAACGCCCCATGCCTGTATCCACCTTGAGGTGAACCATCACAGGTTTACGAGCAACACTGGCGCGGGCAGAAAATAGTTGAAGCGTCTCCAAATTATGCAGGGTTAATGTAACATCACTGGCAAGGGCTTCATCCACTTCATCAGGAGTGACCATCCCTAATACAAGAATCGGGACGCGGATCCCGTTTTGGCGCAAGACACGCGCTTCGCCAAAACGTGCCACACCAAGCCAGCTTGCGCCGCCTTCCACTGCTGCGCAACTTACCTCCACTGCCCCATGTCCGTACGCATCCGCTTTAACAATTGCCATCAACCGTGTGCCTGTCTCGCGGATAATGCGGGCACAATTACTGGTTATGGCTGGGAGGTTGATTTCGATCCAGGTTGGATAGGTTTCGGTCATTGAGTAAATTATAATTTGGATATGCCCAAACCAATTCTTGAGATCATTCGTCTGCCCTATCCCGTCCCCTATTACGCCCAGGTTGCCAGTCCGGAATTGGCCGAATCCATTTTTGTGCATGGCATGGACCCTGTACAAGACCCGCGCTGGAAGGAAAGCGGAGCAGAGACCCCGGAAGAATATGCCTACTGGGTTGAACGCGCCTGTGGAGTGGCTTGTCTGAAAATGTGTGTGGAGGCGGCTGGTGGGCCAAAACATCCACTGGTAAATTGGGCACGCCTGGGACTGGAACGCGGCGGATATCTGATCCACCACAACGAGGCAGACGGCAGCAGCCACGAAGTGGGCTGGGTGCATCATACGTTGGTTAAAATGGCACAGGAAATTGGGCTGACAGCAGAAGCCAATCCAGCCAGTTTGGAAGAAATCCCCGGCTATTTACGGCAAGGAAAGATGGTGATTGCCTCTGTTTCTTACGAAGCGGGGGATGACCGCCTGAGCATTACCAAACAGGGCGGACATCTCATGGTCATCATTGGTGTTGACTGTGTGGATGGGCATCCTCAAGCCTTTTACGTCAACAATCCGTCAGGGCGGCGGGCTGAACTGCAAGCTGGTGCGCGGCTAACGGTGGAGCGTTTTGCCGCAGCCTACAGTGGACGGGTCATCACCATCGGGCGGTCATTATCAGGACCCGCTGAAATCATATGACAGAAGCAATCCAAGTTAACGATCTGGTAAAAGTCCATCTTGATTCAAAATTTGGGGATCAGGAAGGTTGGTACGAAGGCAAAGTGATCAAGATAGACCCATACTCCGGGCACCGCAGCTTCTACTGGGTCGAGTTGAACGAAGAAAACCAAGATATGCTTGGCATCAAGCATATCTCAGTATTCAACCCGAAGAATATTCAAAAACTTTAGCGGTTTATCGTTTTCCCTTTTATCACATGACTGTCCTCGCAAGGATATTATTCTGAAGCAATCTCCCATTCCATGGGGTAATTCTGACCAACTGGAGATTGCCACGCCGCCGACAACATTAACGGAGGCTTGCAACGATACAAATGGAATTATTTCACTGCACAGGTTTATAGGCAGTGATCTTTGCGCTATAGATCGCTTTGTATACATCATCCCGCGAAATAGTTTGAAGATCCAAAGCATCGCCCATATCCGCCAGGGCTGCATCAACAGTTTCCTTGTCGAAGAAAACAGGGGTAACGGCCACATCGGTAAATCCAACAGATTTCATCATGCCAATATAATCATCGGCTTCCACTGCACCCGCCACACACCCCGCCCATGCGCTTAGGCTTTGCTTGACCGCATGGGGCAGCGGACCATTGGTGACAATATCTGAAACTGACAATTTGCCGCCCGGGGCAAGTACACGAAATGCTTCATGGAATACTTTTTCCTTGTCAGGTGAAAGGTTGATGACACAATTCGATATGATTACATCGATGGAATTACTCTCAACAGGCAGGTTTTCCAGATAGCCGTGTCGAAATTCAACATTCTTCAAGTTGACACGCTTTGCATTAGTTTCAGCCCGCTCGATCATTTCCGGGGTCATGTCCACTCCAATAACATGACCTGTCTCACCAACTTTCTGAGCTGCAAGAAAGCAATCAAGCCCTGCGCCAGAGCCGAGGTCAAGTACAGTTTGGCCAGGCTTTAGTTCAGCAAGTGTGATCGGGTCTCCGCAGCCATAACTGGTGCCAGCTACATCAGAAGGTACCGTGGTGAGTAGATCAACAGGGTAAAGATTGCTCTCAGGAGTACAACAGCCATCAGAGCCGCAACAGGAAACGGCGGAATTTTTAATCCGCTCTGCATAATGCTCGCGAACGGTGTCATGAATGGACGTGGGGGATTGAGTCATTTTATCTCCTTATGTTATATAGAAGTTCGTCTATGTGTTTTGCTAAAAAAAACGGGGCGATGTTCCGGCGCCGAAACTTACCCCGATCAAGCCTTAATGGTTTTTAGTAGATTTTCAGTGGTCACAGTTTCAGGCGCAAACCTTACCATTAATTGTCCGCAACAAATGGCGACGTTCTCCTGATTAAGGGAGTAGAAAGTCTGCTTGCCTTCTTCACGGACTGTGACCAAATCCGCCTGACGCAGGATGGCGAGATGATGTGAAACAGTTGGTTGCGAGACATCCAGCTTATCCACGATCTCATTGACTGAAAGAGAATTGCAGCAACACAGGTTCATGATTTTCTGACGGGTTTCGTCAGAGATCGCTTTGGCAAAGAGAACAGGGTTAAATTTCATATTGACAACTTTCTATTTGATATTATATAGATAAATGTCTATTTGTCAAGGAGACAACACATTTGTCAGAAAGGGGATCACAAAGATAATCTGGCTGCGGCAGCACAGCAGTTCACATTTATTGGGAAAGCCCGGCTGAATTTAGCGGCACGTTAAGCACCTGACCAACTTCCAGGACATTCTTGTTGACTTTTTTCAGAACAGCAACATCCGCATTGTATTTGAGGGCAATGGATGCCCAAGTATCTCCAGATTGAACGGTATGAGTTGTAACACAAGGCGGTCCGTAAATTTTACCGGCGCTGCCGATATTTGGAACAGTAATGATCATGTCTGGCGAGATATCACCAGGATCATCAAGCTGGGAATTCGATTGAAGTACCTTGGCGGTATCTGCGCCATAACAACGGGCGATCTGCAATAGCCATTCCCCGCTTTTTACTTTATGTTGTATCGTCGAGCCGGGTATCAGGGTTGAACTTGTGGGAGCAGCAACAGAACCTTTTGTGAGGGTAACACTGACCGGTTGTGAGTCTGCCAAGCCGCTGATGGATGCGGTTGCCTTGGTAGAGACAGAGCCGGCATCCACATCTGCCTGGGATATTGAATAATTTATAGTACACGAAAGGGTAGCTGCAGGAGCAAGGCTGGCTGTTGCTTCGCCACAATTAATGGGAGAACTAAATCCGGCATCTGTCACGATAAACTGGCCAGGTCCCAAATTTGTCGTGCCGTTATTCAAGATGACATAAGTATAGGTAATAACCTGTCCAACCTGATCATACGTGCCGGGGTTCGCTGTTTTGCTCAAGCTCAATAAAACAGGCGCCGCCTTGGAAATGGTGGTGGTGACCGTGTTTGAGTTGACACCGCTCGCGGTGGCGATCATGATCGTAGTGACTGAGCCTCTATCGAGGTCAGCTTGTGTAACGATGTACTCGGAGGTGCAGGTTATGACCTCATCCACATCAAAATTGGCATCCATATTCCCGATCGAGTTAATCTCCGGGCAGACGGCCCCAGTGACAGTCAAAGGACCCTGAACAGCTGCTGCACCTTTGTTCTTGACTGTATGAATATATTTGATGACTTGCCCAACCGCAGTAAGAGCTGAGGCATCTGTCTGAACGCCAAGTTTAATTGTGGTTGCCATAAGTGTGGGGGTTGCCATCGCAATTTCATCTTCGGAGGCAGCGGAGGTCAGGGAGCAGGAGACCAGAGCCATTAATATCAAGGAGGAAACAAGGGCTATGGGCAGCAGTTTTTTCATATTCATCTCCTTTCGCGATCAGGCAGGAAAATTTCCGGAGGCATTGTGTTTGAACGAGTATAGCATTAATGAAATAACAATCAAAGACTGCCACGACACCATTCTTTTCCAAAGTGACTGCTTGATGCTAGGCTAGACAGTGACATGGCTTAGATCGGGAGCTGCCGCAACCTTCAGAGACATATGAAGGAACTAATAAAAAAATCCCGGGGTATTCACCTGTATCGTCAAGTGAAACCCCGGAATCCTATACGGGAATTTATTTACTCACTTAGATCATCCACCACATATTCGTCATCAATGTTGCCATCCCCGTCCAGGTCAATGCCAAAATAAACGCCTTCGGGGTTCGCATCAGTCCATTCTGCGTAGTTTATATAGACAAGCGCACCTTCCGCAAGGATAATTTCTTCAGCCGAAAATTCCTCTTCAAACTCATCAGTAATTCGTGTCATATAAAAGTTGAATTCGCCTTCATTGTTCAATTTTTCAGTATTTATCAACAGGTCACCTGCTTTACTATCAAGCCAGGCTGTGATGATGCCGCCGCCGGTGATATCTGCGCCGTAGATCTCGAAATAGTAATCAGCTTCCGCCTCAGGATTTTCAATCCCAAAAACGATATTGGGACCTTCATCTGCAAGTGTTTCATAGGCGATCATCTCATCAACAGGATAAAAATAGACGATGTCTACTTGACCAGGGGTCAGATAGATTTCCTCAACACCAATACTATAGCCGGGTCCGATCAAGACCAGGTCGGTGAGGGTTTCTTCTTCCAAAGCTGAACCATCAACCTCGATAGTCACATCCAGATGGGCGGGCAGCGAATAAACCGGTTCTGGCGCATTCATGCTTGCGCCCATGCGAAATTCAGTAAATGAGGCACCGTCTATTTCATTTACGATCTTTCCATCCACATAGCCAAGACGGTTGCCGTTCTCATCGGTAATGAGAATATGCCCTTCACCATCAAGAAATATCTGGTTGAGTTTTTGATCGGGCGCAGCGAACTTTGTTCCACCTTTGCTGGAGAATCCGGATCCAGAACAGAAGGGACATTCCTGTGTATCAAGACGCGCCGAAGTGGGTGTCAGGTCTAGGGATTGGGTGTCTGCATTTCCAGACCAGACATCCGACTGGACTTGCGGGTTAATGGAGGTTTCGTATGTCCAGGAGTTATCACGGGAATCAACATATAGTTCCCTGGTTTCGCCCGGGTAGTTATTGTCATAGACGAGGATGGCATACACACCATCGCCTTTATCTGCAACCCCAATGGGGGTAATGGCATGCCCGCTGTTCTCATTATAGATACCAATGGTATATGTCTCACCATTGGCGCTCATCTGCTGGACAATTTCAAAAATTTCCATCGGTGTGCCTTTAATGACACTGGTATACGTGGGGGCAACGGCCTGAGTCGTCCACCAATACGCAAGTTCTCGCTGGAGTAATTCATCATTGATGTCCAGGTCACTTGCCAATGATCCTCCAAAGTCAGATGGGGAAATCTGATCGGTGTACATCATCAGGCTGAGTGCCGCCATGCCCTCGCAATGACCACCTGCCATGGCGCCGTTGATCTGCTCCATCCACTGCTCTGCGGGAGGCGTTAGTGTGCAGTCATCCCCGTTTATATCCGCACAAACCTGATCCCCGAACATGCGGCGTAGTTCAACCGCAGTTAAATTGGTGGCCGGGATGTCATCGCCATAATTTGGAAAACTAAACCCATTCTCTTGGGGATCGAAGTTGAAATCAGAGGTTAGATCGTCTGACGAGCTGGTTGCAATGGGCTCATCACTCTCTGCCTCTGAGGTGAATTCTTCGGTGGAAGAATCCTCTCCAAACATGGAACTTGCAACCAAACCACAGACTGCCACCAAAATACAGGCGGCTAAAATCGACAGGAAAATTAGGAGGGGGCGTTTTTTCATTTTGGTATCCTTTTTGGAGATGGGTGAAGAAAAATTTAATTGAATGGAACATCAAACGCGCAAAAGGGGGAAAAGAATTTTCCTTCCAACAGTTGTGTGATCTGTCTACCTCCATCTTACCTTGATTGGCTTTTTACATCACAACGCCTTCGCCAGGATTGCCAGCTGTCAAGTTTTGACCTTACCCACCCCTATAACATTTTCAACATACCTCACAAATTCTTTTCCCACCTATACAAAAACCCTTCCCAGCACCTGAAAGGCCTGCAATTGATAACGATCCCTTTTGAGCAGACTTCCTCGAATTAAGAGTTCATCTGCCAGGTGTCATCTCCGACCGTGCCCAATTAATCAACAGTCAACGTTTTCGACAAATTCCTCGGAAAATCCGGATCAAAGCCACGCATCACGGACATGTGATAGGAGAGCAGCTGCAAAGGCAGGACGGCAAGCAAGGCGTAAGTATGTGGATCTGAGTTGGGAATGACTACAAGATCGTCGCCATTGGCGCGCAGGCGGGGATCATCCTCCGCAACCACGATGGTTCGTGCGCCGCGCACTTTGACCTCGTTAATCCCGCTGATAATGAGCGGCACATCGTTGGGACCCGCAATAAAGACTATCGGGAATCCTTTGCTCACCGCAGAGAGCGGTCCGTGCTTAAACTCGGTCGAGAGCATCCCTTCGCAATGAGCGTAAGTGATCTCCTTCAACTTCAACGCTCCCTCCAGCGCGATCGGGTAGGTCGCGCCATAACCGAGACAGTACATATCATTCCACTCGTTGATATCCTGTGCAATTTTTTCGATCTGCGGGGCGACCATTTCAATCGTCTGTTCCATTAATTCAGGGATACGCGCAAGGTCGCTGGTGTTTTTTCCGGCCATCCGATAAGCCAGATACAGGAACGTCACAACCTGGTTGGTAAAAGTCTTCGTGGCAGGCACACTAATTTCATATCCACAGCACAAGGGGAGACAGAACGAAGTGGCTTTCGTCAAAGTGGAACCGACCACGTTTGCCAATCCAAAACAAGTCATGCCGCGCACTTCAGCTGCTTCCAAAGCATTAAGCACATCCTTGGTCTCGCCCGATTGGCTGACGAAAATCCCCACATCTTCATATCCAACCGCTGGCGCATACTGTGCGATAAATTGTGGCGCGAGAATTGGAATTACAGCGCGTCCCGCCAACTGTGCAAAATACACCGCCCCCGCCATTGCAGCGTGATAACTCGTACCGCAGCCGATGAAATACAAATGACGGGCGCTCTTCATCTTTTCAATTAAAGGCTGAACGTCTGAACTGCCATCCAGCAGGTGAAGCAATTCCCGTGCAACCTGCGCCTGCTCATGGATTTCCTTTAGCATAAAATGGGGATAGCCGCCCTTCTGCACCGCGTCCATCGTCTCGGTGACCAATTCGGGCTGGCGATCGATCAACTTGCCATCCTTCACCGAGCGGACTTCCACGTGGTCTGCCCAAAGCGTGACGATCTCACCATCATGCGGGCGGATCACACTGCGCGTTAGAGGCAGGATCGAAGGGAGGTCAGATGAAACGCAGGTAAAACCTGCGCCAAGCCCCACCACCATACCCGATCCTTTTTTAAAAGCATAAAGTTTGTCATCATCCGCCCGACCGATGACAAAGGTGTAATCGCCCTGCAAATCGCCATACGCCAAACGGATCGCATCGATGAATTGATAACCACGGCTGATATAACGCTCCACCGCATGCACACAGGTCTCTCCATCATTCTGCGAGCGGACGGTCATGCCTTCTGCCATGAATTGCTCTCGCAATTCGACATTATTCACCACATTGCCATTGTGAGCGCCGACCATGTCACCCATCGAATCCAAATGCGGCTGGGAGTTCACCTGTGATGGTTCACCGAATGTAGCCCACCTTAACTGGGTGATACCGCGCTGTCCACGCATCTCTGCGATGTTATATTTCGCCGCCACTGCATCCACCTTGCCAACATCCTTGCGCAGATCGATCTTCCCGCGGTTGATAGTGGCCGCACCGACCGAGTCGTAACCGCGATAGGTTAGCCGCTCTGCCGCGGCGATCAAGATCGGTCCAAGAGCTTCTTCATTACTTGTAACGTAGCCGAAAATTCCGCACATGTTTTTCTCCTTGAGTCAGGTTTGAAAAGCGACCTGCTTTTACTCCAATTTCAAATTCCCATTTTCATCAAATTGAAAGAACGGGTTATACGCCACTTCCCAGCAATAACCATCGGGGTCGGCAAAATAGGAACTATAGCCGCCCCAAAACGCCTTTTGAGGCTCCTTCACAATTTTCACCTTTTTTGATTTTAAATCCTTGATGATCTCATCCACTTCCGCTTCACTACGAGCATTATATGCCAGAGTTATTCCCGCAAACCCACTTCGCGCTGGAGAGACAAGCGCGTCTTCCGCCAACTTTTCACGGGGGTAAATGGCAAGTACAACTCCACTTGCCTGAAAGAATGTAATATTATCATTACTGACATTGGTTGGCTTCCAGCCCAAAACCTCTTTGTAAAACTGGCGTGATTTTTGATAGTCATCCACTCCCAACGTGATCAGATGTAAAGATTGATTCACCTTCAACTCCTTTTTAATGGATTTGGCTTTCCGCTCAAAGACAGCCAGTTTTTAATCCAGGAGAATAGTTTATCTCAATTGCTTATAAATAATGAAGTGTCTTGAACCATGTAAATAACATACCCTACTTCATTCGCCCAAGCTCAAAATTATCACTTAGAAAAGACCATTCTGCTATAATAAACATATGATAAATTTCACAATCAATAAGGAGATTATCCATGCACCCAAAAAGCATCGAATTACTGAATAAAGCCATTGCCGATGAAATAATGGCTGTACACCAATACATGTTCTTTCATTTTCACTGCGAAAATCAGGGCTATGGTCAGCTCTCGAACCTATTCATGAGAACTGCCGTCGAAGAGATGGGACATGTCGAACGCTGCGCCGAACGCATCCTGTTCCTCGGCGGCGAGGTGGAAATGGTCACCTCGGGCGGCGTCCAGAAGATCCATGACCCGAAAGCCATGCTTGAATTGGCACGAAAATTGGAGGAGGGCAGCGTCCAGGATTACAACAAGTGGGCAAATGAATGTTCTGCCAATGCAGATTCTGGTTCCAAAAAAGTCTTCGAGGGACTTGTGGATGACGAGGAACGCCATTACAGCCAGTATGACCTCGAAATGGAGAAGATCCACAAATTTGGTGACCAATACCTGGCATTGCAATCGATGGAAGGAAACAAAGGCGAGGCTGCTCCGGCAGCATAATACAAATTTGGTTTAATAATGAAACATCCCCCGCCATATTGGTGAGGGATGTTTTTATTTCCTGATATTTCAAGGCTTTAATCAGCTGTCTTTTCGATCAACTCATGCAGGGACAGATTCACCCATATTTCAAAATTTTTCAGATGGTTAGGCAAGGTCAAAGCGGTCGAGGTTCATGACCTTGTTCCAGGCAGCGACGAAGTCACGCACAAACTTTTCCTTGTTATCGTCCTGGGCATAGACCTCGGCAAGAGCGCGCAGCTGCGAGTTTGAGCCGAAGACCAGATCCACACGGGTACCGGACCACTTGACTTCGCCGGTCTTGCGGTCGTGAGCATTGAAAGTATCGGCAGTTTCCGAAGTGGGGTGCCAGACGACACCCATGTCGATCAGGTTGACGAAAAAGTCGTTGATCAGCTTGCCAGCCTGCCTGGTGAACACGCCGTGCTGTGCCCCGCCGACGTTGACGCCGAGCACACGCAGGCCGCCGACAAGCACGGTCATCTCGGGTGCACTGAGGGTCAGCAACTGCGCCCTATCCACCAGCATTTCCTCCGGTGAGACAGTGAAGGCCGCCTTCTGGTAGTTGCGGAAGCCGTCTGCTTCGGGTTCAAGCACGGCGAATGAGTTCACATCAGTCTGGTCTTGCGAAGCGTCGGTACGGCCCGGAGTAAAGGGTACTTCCACTGTGTGACCAGCTGCCTTAGCCGCGGCTTCGACTGCCGCGCAGCCGCCCAGCACGATCAGATCAGCCAGCGAGACTTTCTTGCCATCCTTCTGGGTGCTATTGAAGGACTTCTGAATACCTTCGAGCGCAGTGAGAACCTTTGCAAGTTGCGTGGGCTGATTGACTTCCCAGTCTTTTTGCGGAGCCAGGCGAATGCGCGCCCCATTGGCGCCGCCACGTTTATCGGAGCCGCGGAAGGTTGAAGCCGATGCCCACGCGGTGGAGGTCAATTCCGACACTGACAATCCCACAGACAGGATCTTGGCTTTCAGGTCGGCGATGTCCCTGGCGTTGATCAAGGGATGATCGACAGTGGGGAGCGGGTCCTGCCAGATCAGGTCTTCGGTGGGGACTTCCGGCCCGAGGTAGCGAGGCTTGGGACCCATATCACGGTGGGTCAGTTTGAACCAGGCGCGGGCAAAGGCATCTGCGAATGCTTCCGGATCCTGATGGAAGCGGCGCGCGATGGGTTCGTAGATCGGGTCAAATCGCAGCGACAGGTCAGCGGTGGTCATCATCGGCGGGAATTTTTTCGAGGGGTCGTGCGCGTCGGGAATCATGTGTTCCGGTTTGCAATTCCTGGCTGACCATTGTTGAGCGCCAGCCGGGCTCTTGACCAGTTCCCACTCGTAACCAAAGATCATGTCGAAGTAGCCCATGTCCCACTGGGTGGGGTTTGGCTTCCACGCACCTTCGATTCCGCTGGTGGTAGTATGAACACCCACACCGGTACCGAAGCTATTCTTCCAGCCCAGTCCCATTTCTTCCAGCGGGGCGGCTTCTGGCTCGGGTCCTACCAGTTTCGGGTCGCCCGCGCCATGTGCCTTGCCAAAAGTATGTCCACCGGCAACAAGCGCCACAGTTTCTTCATCATTCATACCCATGCGGGCGAAGGTCTCACGCACATCGCGTCCCGATGCCACTGGGTCCGGTTTGCCGTTGGGCCCTTCAGGGTTGACATAGATCAAGCCCATTTGTACAGCAGCCAGCGGATTCTCAAGATCGCGTTCGCCGCTGTAGCGCTTATCACCCAGCCAGGTTTCTTCGTTGCCCCAGTAGATATCTTCCTCAGGCTGCCAGATGTCCGCACGACCGCCGCCAAAACCGAAAGTCTTGAAACCCATCGACTCCAGCGCCACGTTGCCTGCTAGGATCATCAGGTCAGCCCAGGAAAGTTTGTTGCCATACTTGCGTTTAATAGGCCAGAGCAAACGGCGCGCTTTATCAAGGCTGACGTTGTCAGGCCAACTATTAACCGGCGCAAAACGCTGATTACCGGTGCCGCCGCCGCCCCGGCCATCCCCGGTGCGGTAGGTGCCTGCGCTGTGCCATGCCATGCGGATCATCAGTCCGCCGTAATGACCCCAGTCGGCAGGCCACCAATCTTGCGAATCAGTCATCAGCGTGGCAAGGTCTTTCTTGACCGCAGCCAGGTCGAGCTTCTTGAATTCCCTGGCATAATTGAAATCAGGTTCCATCGGGTTGGACGCCGGCGCGTGTTGGTGCAGGATGTTGAGGTTCAGTTGATTGGGCCACCAATCGCGGTTGGATGTTCCCCGGCTGGCAGATGTCATGCCAGCGTGTCCAGGTACTGGACATTTGCTTTCTTCGCTCATTTTTTATTCTCCTTATTGGTATCTGCTTATTTCCTATAAATACATTGTATAATTTCCTTGTATAGATGTAAAATATAAATCGCCTATATCATTCATAGGCAATAGCTATAATGAATTTTTATCCAGTATGGTGACACCGCCCCTGTAAAATCAACCAAAAGAGAGCAATAATGGAAATTCATCAGTTGAACTATTTTGTGGCAGTCGCTGAGACTGGCAGTTTCAGCCGTGCCGCCGAGCGCTGTAACGTTGCCCAGCCTTCGCTCAGCCAGCAGATCATCAAACTGGAGCAGGAGCTGGGTGATCCGCTCTTTGATCGTTTACGACACCGCGTAGTGTTGACCGACACCGGGCGCAACCTGCTCCCGCGCGCAATAACCATCCTTGCCGAATTACAGGAAATCAAACATTCCATGAATCAGGAGATGGATTCAAGCCGCGGCATGTTGACCGTTGGGTTCATCCCCACCATCGCACCCTTTGTCCTGCCGCGCGTCATTAAACGCTTTGGCCGTGAGTATCCCCACGCGCGCCTGTCTGTCCATGAAGACCTGACGCAAGCTCTCGTCCACGATCTGGTGGATGGAAAGCTGGATGTCGGCATCACCAGCACGCCCATCCATAACAAAATGATCCGCACCCAGGAATTATTGAGCGAACCACTGCTGGTGGCATCCTCTAAAGCGCACGATATCATTACAGGCGCGACCCTCCTTGTCAAAGAGTTGGATAACTTCCCGTTTATCGCGCTCAGCGAAATGCACTGTCTCGGTGAGCAAGTCCAATCTTTTTGCTACCAACAGCATCTGGAATTAAAGATTGTCTGTCATACCTCACAGCTGACCACTGTACAAAACTGCGTTGCACTGGGGTTGGGTGTTTCCCTCGTCCCAAAAGCATTGGCAAAGAGCGATAAATCAAAACAAATTGTCTACCGCAACCTGAGCGACGCCGCTCCGCAGCGAAAAATCGCAGCGGCAACCCATGTCGAGCGGACTCTATCCTTTCTCGCAAAAAAATTTATTGAGATCGTGCGCGAGGAATATCCTTCATAAGGAATATTTCACCCTTTCAACATTCTTGCGGAAGCGAGGAGTAACTGATCAAAAAACAGTTCCCGCCTTTCGACGGGAACTGCTGAATTTAGATTTTGTAGGTCTTACAAAACAAATTTACGCGATCTTATTTTTCCATCCTGGGATTCCAAACTTCCCAAACTTTTCCAACCAGCGCGGGACCGGGCTTCAAGACCAATTGACCTGGCTCCCAACCAGCGGGAGTCGCTTCTGTGCCTTTGCTTGCGCGCACATGCTGGAAAGCCTGGATCTGGCGGATGGTCTCCGCAAGTTTGCGGCCTACGGGCGGGGTCATCACTTCCATCGCCTGGATCACGCCATCGGGATCAATGATAAATCGTCCTCGTAATTCAATGCCTTGATTCTCATCCCACACGCCATAGGCGCGGCCAACGTTTCCTGCCTGGTCAGATGCCATATGAAATGGCACACCACCTTCCACCATTTTCGTTAATTCATGGTCATTCCACATCTTGTGAACAAAATGACTGTCAACACTGACAGAGATAACCTCGACCCCCAATTCCTGCAACTTGCTGTATTGATCGGCGACCGCCGATACTTCTGTCGCTCAGACAAAGGTGAAATCACCTGGATAGAAACATACTAAAACCCACTTTCCCGCAAAGTCGGAAAGTTTCACCGGAGTAAATCCGCCTTTGTAATAGGAAGGTGCTGTAAATTCTGGGGCTTTTTGCCCAACTCGTGCTGTCATGGCTATCTCCTTTTTTTCAATTGGATTGGATGTTGGTTGGTCGTTTGGCTTGTCACCGGCTACAGTACCTGTAACTCGCGCACATCCTTGTGGTTGTTCAGTCATTTTGACTCCTTTCGTGAATTGTGGAATGCGACCATCTTTATTGTACAACATGTAAAGTAAAAAGGATAGAATTCTACCTTTTTGATTTGTTTTTTTAAATTCAACCATCCCACGGAGCGACTCCCCGTGCATTTCCGCTGCGCAACGGATCCAGGACTACTTCGGTCAAATTCGGAAGCATCGCAGTTGTTACCGCCAGCAACCCGAAGCACCCTGCAATCATCATGTCGCCAAAGGGAGCAGCAAAATATGGTTGAATGCTTCGCACGCTGGATGAAGGGCCGATTAATTGATGATTAAACAGGCTTCTGCGTGGACCTGTTACATAGACATCATAGTCACCTTTCCCAAACTCAAGGATTTCATCAGTGTACATCAATGCACCGTGTCCCATATCATCAAAGACATCTTCATGCCTGAGCGAAGCATCTGCCAGCCTATGCAGCAATGACTCAAGTTTCGGCAGGTCGATCTCGCCCGTATGATGCTCAAAGACCCCTTCAATCCCCCCCTCCCCCAAGCGAAAGGCAAGCGTGTGAAAATTGCCCACATTGCAAATGATCTTTTGTTTCCGGGCTGCAACAACTGGATCGAAGCTCGCTCCTAAAATTGCCGCGGGGGCGGTATCCATTACCACCAGCGGACAGGGTAAATCGTGTGCCGAATCCGCAACCGATTGCAGGCGAGTCATAATTTCGGGAATATTATCGGAAAGATATCCAAAAGCAGAAAGTGAATTCTTCTCTTTGATCCTTTCATCCAGATAATCAAATCGAAACTGCCTATCTGAAACTCCCGCAGGCGCATTGCCATGATCAAATACAGCCACCGCAACCGCCCCCAAATCAGCCAATGAAACACCATAATCCATAAAGGTCCTGGTAATTAATTCAAAATCAAAATCCTTCAAAACCAAACGGTGTACATTGAACTTAAGACGTTTCGCTTCATCCTCTGAAATAATCCTGATCCCCAACCGCTCCACTTTCTCAAATTCATCATTGATTGTCACTGCCGCGCCGGGAGTCATGTACACAGCAATCCCCGCGCGCGCAGCCTCTTCAATTGCCCACGACGAGGGGCCACCGCCCATTTGGTGTCCCGTGAATAGCAGCGGAGTCCGCTCCTGAAGCAGCCGCTTCACGCGATGGTGAATCATCATCGTTGGGGAAGGCAAAACAAGTTTAAAACCATTCTCGACATCAAGATTTGAATCGTACAGGAAAATATCCTGTGTACCTGTGCCAACATCTACTGCTAAAATTTTCATGGATCTAATTCCTTCAACCTTGTTTTTTTATCCTGATCGTAATCTAAGGATATATTTTTGACAGCACTCAGTGTGGAATCACATTTTAAACCACCATCGGCCGTTCATAGTTTAACTGATATTATGCCAGGGCATTTGATGTTGTTAGAGTTGGAGTAAAATAAAATGCCCAATCAAAGGGTGAAAAATGTAACCTCTCATCAAACAAACACAACCATGACCAAAAGAAAAATATCATTCTGGGTGCTGATAATTATCTTCCTCGTCACCTCAATCATATCAATTACGAATCTTGATCTTGTTCTTCGCGCATGGCGCGCAGTTCAAGAGGAAAGGTTTTCCACCCTGTTTCTCCGTTATGAGCTCGCGGCATTTAATATTGGAAGGCCCAGTTCAAATATTCCGGTGGATGTAAAAATCTCAAACGTGGACGGCATGACACAGGTATACGTTCCCGCCGGGGAATTTATGATGGGAGACAATGGAGACCCCAAATCCAGGGAGTATCCACTGCATCCTGTATACCTGAATGGGTATTGGATGGATCAGGTCGAAGTCACCAATGCAATGTATGAAACTTGTGTAAACAGCGGTGAATGTTTTCCTCCCGTGCCCCGGTTAAATCCATATTACGGCAATTGGATTTATCGCAACCTGCCTGTTGTGTATGTAAACTGGTATGGTGCAGAGCTATACTGTGCATGGGCAGGCAGACGCCTGCCCACCGAAGCAGAATGGGAAAAAGCAGCACGTGGTACTGATGCACGCTACTATTCCTGGGGAAATTCCCGGGCAACTCCCCGCCTCGCCAATTTTGCAGAAGCGCTGATCGGCGAACCGCTCTCTGTTTATCGCTATCCGCTGGGCGCAAGTCCATACGGGGTGTTGAATATGGGCGGCAATGTGCGTGAGTGGACGTCCGATTGGTTCTTAAACAAGTTTTACCTTAACTCGCCTTATAAAAATCCCACTGGGCCGGAAACGGGAACCGAACGCTCGCTCCGTGGAGGAGCCTACGATGCCCAGGAAGATGACATCACCACCTTCCGCCGCTATAAACATGAACCCGATTCGGCCGGATTGAGCCGGGGCTTTCGCTGTGCCGAAAACGCCGATTAATCAAGATCTTTTACCTTCAATTTTTTTGTAGTTACGATATTTCATCCAACCTGAAAACACATGGTATAATTCGCCCGCTGAAAATGGAGAGGTCGCGTAGTCTGGCTTAGCGCGCACGCTTGGAAAGCGTGTAACCCACAAAGGTTCGCGGG
>JAIFNG010000003.1 GCA_020047815.1 Anaerolinea sp. | reverse complement strand
TGTGTTAATTTTATTTTTGGCTTTTCAGCCTGTTTAATGACATTTTTCCCCATAGCTGGCCCATGAAATTACATAACAGCAGTCCGGCGCGAAATCATAAGGGCAGCCATGGCTCCGGGAATGACAAAATATTGGGTGAAAAAAATCAGAAAAAAATTAATGGTCTTTTTATTACCAATTGCGGGGGTTCATATTAAGATGGTATTCAAAGTGAACATTGACAGCGACCACGAATTTAGCCCATGGATGGATTTTTTTGTCTGTCCCGCTGGCGAAATGTTTTGGAAATTGTTGGTTAAGCAGGTGGTTAATAACGAAACCAGCAACAGGAAATTTGGATGACACAAGGCTGAATGTATCGGAACCTTCAGAACCCTTTGCCTGATCAGGTAAGCGAATTTAAATCTGAAAGTTCAAGCGATCCATTTGCGGGAGAAAAAAATGTCCGACTTATTTGTGGGTAGGCAGCCGATCTTAAACCGATATAAGGAGACCCTCGGTTATGAGCTGTTGTATCGGGCCATGCTGACAGATACATCAGCATCGTTTAAGGATGGGAATAGCGCGACATCCCTGGTCTTTTTGAACACACTTTTTGAAATGGGCCTGAATGCGCTCGTGGGTCCACAGCTGGCGTTTATAAACTTTACAAGGGATTTCCTTTTAAAGGACGATCTGATCCAATTGTTGACATCAATTCGACCGGAGAATTTTGACCCGAAAAAAGTGGTGCTGGAGATCATGGAAGACATCACCCTTGATGTTGAACTCTTCCAGGCGCTAAACAGGTTTAAAGACAGGAATTTTCTGATCGCGTTGGATGATGTGGTCTGCATTGAACAGATCGCCCCGGTACTCGGCAGCGGATTGATCGATATCATTAAGATCGACCTGATGGCAGTGGATCGAAATATCCTTCCAGGCCTCGTAACAGCCATTAAACGATACGATATCCGGCTTCTGGCAGAAAAGGTGGAAACCGCGGCTGACTTTCTTACCTGCCTGGGTTTGGGGTTTGATTTCTTTCAAGGGTACTTTTTTTACAAGCCCGAGACCATCAAAGATAAAAAGAAAAAAATGGACGTATCACGAATAAACCTGATGCGTTCCCTGGCGGCCATCATGGATCCCCGCACCAGTTTTAATGTCCTGGACCCGATCATTTCCCAGGATGTCGGGCTGAGTTATAAACTGCTGCGCCTGGTGAACTCGGGGTATTATTCACTGATGGATCCGGTCAAGTCCATCCAACAGGCCATTTCCCTGATCGGTTTGCAGCAGCTGCGGGGCTGGATGATGCTGCTGATGATGACCACCGTGGATGACAAGCCGCATGAATTAACGGCCATTGCCCTCCAACGGGCAAAAATGTGTGAATTACTGGGTAAGGCGCAGGGAGAAAAACAGCCCGAGTCATATTTCCTGATCGGACTTCTTTCTGTTCTGGATGCCATGATGGATATTTCCATGGCGCAGGTCATTGAGAGTCTGTCGCTTACCCGGGAGTTGTCTGATGCCCTGGTGCACAGGAAGGGTAAATTGGGTCTGGTATTATCCAGCGTGATCGGAGCAGATGACGGGAATTGGGATGGTGTTGCGGGATTGGGACTCAGCCCCGAGGTATGGCAGAATACATATTTTGAGTCTGTCAAATGGTCCAATGTGATCATGAATGAAGTACATGCTGCATAGGTGTAATCCGGGCATGTACTCAAAAATCTGAAGAGGGCAGGGGAAAAGGTGAGAACGGTTCAACGCAGGCAGGAAGAAAGGTCTTCAGGCAGGCGAACGAATATACACGATCGGGGTTATTTCGGGTCAGGTTTTAAATGGCTGTATTGTTGTTTCGCATAGATAAAAAATATCTGTCAGGGTTTATAAATCAGGGAGGTTCAAACCGGCATTCATCCACTAAGGAATTCACATGCTTTTTACGGAAATTTTCGAGTTAGTGGCTATACTGAAGGAAATTTAATCCAAATTTCTATCTTCCTGGAGTGAATGGTATATGGCGCTTATGGAATGGAATGACAGTTATTCAGTTAAGAATGCAGCCATGGATAAACAACATAAGGGTCTTTTTGATCTGATCAATAAACTGCATGCTGCAATGGGTCAAGGAAAAGGCAAGGATACCCTGCCTGAGATCTTCGACGACCTGGTAAGGTATACCCAAACACATTTTACAGCCGAAGAAACCATTCTGCAAAAATATAACTATCCAGATCTGGCCGCCCACAAACGCCAGCACGCAGATCTGATCAGGCAGGTTTCAGAATTGCAAAAACAATATCAAGCCGGAGATTTTAGCGCCAGCATGAAAACGGGTGAGTTTTTAAAAAAGTGGCTCATTGAACACATTCAAGGAACGGACCAAAAATATGGCTCCTTCCTGCATCAAAAGGGAGCCCTTTGATAGGGACCTTAATTTTTCCTGGAAGTGCTGTACTTTTGGCATGACAAATTTACCGAGGTATTCATGAATTCCTTTGAATATGTAACGACTGACACCGAACAAGGTACCCTTGAGCAAAAAGAAACGCAAACAACCTTGCGGGTATCTCTGTCTGTCCCTGACCTGGAAACAAAATTTGAAGAGCAAATCACAATGCCCCCCCCGGCTGCCGAAATGGATCTTGAAGAGCGGGTGGCCCCCCCTGTCTTTACCCCACAAGCCCCCATTGAAGAGGCGGGTCGGTCTTTGGGTGCAGGAGATGGCGAAGCCGCCCAGTTGGGCGCCATGCCGCAGATCTCCTACGAGTTGTCGTACTCCTGCCTGTTGATCCCCCGCTTCAGCGACCATTATCTGTCAGGCGATATCACGGAAGACCTGCCCCGTTGGCTGCAGGAGATTTGTATCTCATACGGCTGGCGTTTGGGCGCGATCGTCATCCGCCCCGGATACCTGCAATGGATCATTACGGTTCCCCTTACTGCAAACCCAGCCCAGTTCATGCGAACCACACGCCAGTTAACATCCCAAAAAATTCTTGATGAGTATCCACGATTTAGGCGAAAAAACCTCTCCAGTGATTTCTGGGCACCCGGATTTTCAGTTGCACCTGGATGCCAGTTCCAATCTGAAGAGAATGTCAGAAATTGGGTGGCAGGTCAGTGAGAACCACCGAAAAAAGTTGTTTGCATACCTGAACTGACAGGGTTATGCCAGACGGGAATGTCCCGGTCAGACGTGAGAACCGGTCATGGTGATTTTTACAGCAATGATCACCATGGTTTTTTTGTTTTAACAGCGGGGATATGTCAGAGTTCCAATCTCCAGGCCCTTTTCAGCGTGGTGTAATTCACATCCATCAATATTCACTCCATACCCTATAAAGATTTATCAACATCTGCCGATGATGGATATAGAAATAATCTGGTCCTGGAGGCAGGTATGAGTAATGTTGCAGCAACAGACACGTCCAATTTGATGATAGCCCGGCGTCTGATGGAGATCGAAAAAAAAGCAGAGAAGCGCCGCAAGGGGGAAAGTGTGGATGATAAATCTGCCCTGGATTATTTTAAGGAAGACCAGGCGTTGATCAGCAGCTCTGCCCAGACCGACCCGGGCCAGGGAACCAGTTATCTACCGCCCATTGAAAATATCAACATCAGTCTGGCTGATGTGCAGAATATGGGTAAGGATCGTGGCGCAGTGCCCGCCCAGGGAAACGGAACGCCTGAAGCAGGCTTCACAGTTACCAGTAACCAGAGTGTTGAGATCAAGCTGGAACTGCGCGTCCAATCGAATAAGCCGCTGGAAGGGTTGGTGGTTCACGATCAGAATTATGCCGAATCAGACCGCTACCTTTTTAAATTTGCCGATGGTTCCACGTTTACCATACTTGACAAATGGACCCATAAGAGTACGACCGTTTGGGGAGACCCGCATGTGGATGTGGATGATGTGGCGGGTGATAATAATGGGGACTTTCAGGACTTAAAAGGCAGCGAAGACTTTACAACCTTTATGTTGATGGATGGCACGCGCCTGACCTTCAAGGCAAAGGATAACGGAATCATTGAACAGGTGGATATCTTCAAAGGGTCGCAGCATGTCAAAGGGCTTGGTGCGGCTGCGAAGGAATTCTCACCCGAAACCGGACTTTTCTCGACAAACGTGACCAGTAATGAAGCCTATGTGGCAAACAAGACGCCCATGGGTGATCTGGTATTTGCTGGCGGCGACGGCAATGACTGGTTCGATTCTAGCAACAAATTGGTCTGGGGGAAAACCACGGGACCAGTCGTAACTCACCGTCCTCTTGCAACCCTGGAGCTTTATTATCGGCAAACTGTGTCCCAATCGATAACCATTCAAACGCTGCTAAAGGACGCATAACGCAGATCGGGTTCAGAAATCATCGTTTACGACTATTAATGGGGATGGACGTGTTTTTTATATATAAATGAAGGGGACAGGCCAAATATAACATCCCCTTTCCCTGGCAAAGGTCTGCCGGGGTGTTTAAACTGGCAAAACACTCACAGGTTTTTTAGCCAATCTTTATATTCCTTTCACGGCCTATTTACACGGAAACATACAGCGATATGTTAAAGTTACGCATGAATAACTGCCTGTAGTGGATATTAACTGTACATTCCCGGGCAGTAAGGAAGATAACAGTGATTTTTCTTACCCGGATGAATGGCGTGAAATTTTATATAAACCCGGAATTGATCCAAACAGTCGAGTCGACACCCGACACGATCATAACCCTGGTGAGCAATAAAAAATTTATTGTTAAAGACACCCCGCAGGAAATTGCTGAGCGTTTTATTGAATACCGTCGCAAGACACTGATGCCTTTCACTTCACAACCTCAGGACGAATAATCCGGCATCTTTTGATTTATAGAAAATTTTTCGAACCAAAATAGGAAAATCAGGAGAAATTCATGGATATTGCAACCATCTCAGGTCTGGTCCTGGCTCTTACAGTAATTGTTGTCGCCTTGATTATGGATGGCGGCTCACCAGCAGAATTGTTTGCACATCCATCTGCGATCATTTTGATCTTTGGGGGATCATTGGGTGCGACGATCATCACTTCACCCCTGCACCTAATTCTCATATTACCCAAGGTCATTATGCAGGCGTTCACCACCAACCATTTTGATGCCAAGGGCACCATCGAACTTTTGACGAAACTGGCGGATAAAGCCCGCCGGGAAGGGCTGCTGGCTCTTGAAGATGACAGCAAGAAGATCACTGACAAGTTCCTGCAAAAAGGCATCTCGATGGTGGTGGACGGCATAGATCCCGAGCAGGTCTCGGCGATCCTGGAAACTACAGTCGATCAAATGCGTACCCGGCATAAACACGGCATCGGGTTCTTCACTGCAGCAGGTGCTTTTGCTCCGACCTTCGGCATTATTGGAACTGTTATGGGGCTGATCAGCGTTTTGAAACAATTGGATAATCCATCGGCACTGGGTGAGGCGATCGCCGCCGCGTTCCTGGCGACCCTGTGGGGGCTGTTAAGTGCCAACCTGATCTATTTGCCGCTCGCTGGAAAGCTTAAGGCAAAAAGTGAAGAAGAAGCCCGCAATCGTTATATGCAGTTGGAGGGCATTCTCGCGATCCAGGCTGGCGAAAATCCACGCGTTGTGCGCGATAAACTGAGCGCGTTCCTTGCCCCTTCAGACGCAAAGGGTGAAGAGGCTGATAAGGGCGCTGCCAAGAAGGCTGTGGCAGGCAAGGCTGAGAAGGCGCAAGCATAATCATGGCTAAACGCAAAGAGGAACACGAAGAGCATCATGATGAGCGCTGGCTGGTTAGCTATGCCGACTTCATTACCCTGTTGATGGTTTTGTTTGTGGTTCTATATTCCATGGGACAGGTTAATGTGGAGAAATACAAACAATTAGCCACCAGTATGCGGATGGCGTTCACCCTTGGTGGACCATCCCAGGTCGTGGATAGTGCGATCAATCAGGCGGGCGGCACCTCGGAGGACGGCACCTCCAAGCCCATTGTTGTCCCGGGTATTCCCGAAGGGCCTACTCAATCTGAAGAAGTCGCCGGGCAATTGACCGCGCTGCTTTCCTCACAAAACCTGGGCAATCAGGTAAGTGTTCAAACCAATATTGAAGGTGTGTTGATCTCCCTCAGTGAGCGCCTGATCTTTCAGGATGGACAGTCGGAACTGCCCGCAGAAAGTTTACAAGTGCTCGATACGATCGTTGAGATGCTGAGCCCGATCGAAAACAAGATCCGGCTGGTTGGGCACACAAACAACAATCCATCCTCCAACCCAACCTACCCGACGAATTGGGAGTTATCCCTGGCGCGGGCTGGCTCCGTGGCAAGATATTTAATGAATTCAGGGATCGCCCCCGAGCGGTTGGTGATCTCAGGACAGGGTGAATATGCACCGGTGTTCCCCAATGACACCGATGAGCATAAAGGGCTGAATGCCCGGGTGGAGATCGTCATTATTTATAAAGTGGATGACAATATTATTAATGTCAATTCCCCGAGTGTTATTCCGTAGTGGTTAATATATTCTTTCGGTCTGTTCCAGTCTTCATCCATGGAGCCATATGTTCAAGAAAATCGTAAACGTCCTCAATATTATTTCCCAGGTGATCCTGATGATCACCGCGATCGTCTCGCTTATCACGGCTTATGTCGTCTTCGCGCCGGATGAACTGCCCAAGCCTTTCCGCCTGGTCTACGATTACGGCATCTCGCTTTCCACGCCTTCCCCGGAAGCAGCTGAACAAACAGCTGAGGCAACGGAAGCGCCGGCAGAGCATGAGTTTATGCCGGGTGAGGGCATCATGGTCAATATGTCCACCAAGATCATCAACCTGGTGGATCCCGGTGGACGAAAATACATCCGCGTGACCGTTGTGGTTGAATTTGCGCCGGATAACCCGGAATATGAATTGCTGCCGGAAGAGGAAAAAGAGGCGTATCTGACGAGTTTTGAAGAAAAGCTCAATTCACGGCTGCCGATCATGGATGACACCGTGATCACACTCCTCTCAACCAAAACCTACGAGGACCTCTATACTGCCGATGGCAAGGAAAAGCTGCGAATGGAAATTATGGACACCCTTTCGACAAAACTTTCCGACCTGCATATCATTTCGATCTATTTCACGGAATTTGTGGTTCAGTAAACTATGTTAGCTCAATCCGAAATTGATGCTTTATTATCCGGCGCCATTGATCTTGACCAGAAAAACGGTGAGGACCGTGTCAATCTGGCTGATATGATGCATCAGTCAGGGGAAAGTCAGAATGCCGATGGCGGAGGGGAAAAGAAGGTACAAACTTATAACTTCTGGTCGCCCGCCAGGTTTTCAAAGGAACAGATGCGCGCAGTGGAACTGGTCCATGAAGATCTCAGTGAACGCCTGACGACATCCCTGCCCACTTTTTTGAGAACTAACGTACGACCCCGCCTGGCTCTGATGGAGCAGGGCCGCTTTCACGATTTCATCAAGGATTTTCCGGAGCACACCCTGTTCCACTTAATTTCGCTGGCACCCCTTCCCGGGCACATGGTGCTGACGATGAGTCTCAATGTAAGTTATTTGATCCTGGAACAGCGCCTGGGTGGAAAGATCGAGGGCCGTTTCACCGAGCGCCCGTTGACCGAAATTGATCAATCCCTGCTGCGCGGCATGGTCGAACACATGCTTGGCGATGTGAAAAGTGCCTGGAGTAAGGTCGTTTCCCTTGAACCTTCTTTGGAAGACAGCACCATCAATCAACACTGGGTGCAGATGATGATGGGAAATGAGCGGGTCTTGCTGATCGCCATTGAAATTAATATTCAGGGCATTACCGGCACGATGAGTATTTTCATCCCCTTTAATACGCTTAAGCCGATCGCCGATGTTCTTAACCCGCACATCTGGATCGCAGGGCGCAAGGAGCATCAACAGGATCCAGTGGCACGCCAGGTGGCAATACAGACCATGATGAAAGCGGTCATCCCAATGAAGGTGATCCTGGGTAATGCGGAACTCACATTGAAAGACCTGATGAACCTGGCAGTTGGGGATGTGATCGAGTTGGATACAAATATTGACAGTCCGTTGATCGTGCATGTTGCGAACAAGAAACAATTCCTGGCCCGTGTTGGAAAATCCCGCAAACGGATGGGCGTTCAAATAACCGGGGTGTATCGCGAACACGATGACATCCATGCTAATTCTTAATTGAGGCGAAATCATATGGAAAATATTATGAATGATACCGAAGACGGTTCTGCCGGCCGGAGCACCGAAGCGGCTGTAGAAAAAACAATCTCAAAACAAGGCGACATCAAGGCTTCGAACATGGACCTGCTGATGGATGTCTCGCTGCGCGTTACTGTTGAATTGGGGCGCACCCGTATGCAGCTTGCCCGGATCCTCGAACTCCAGCATGGCTCTGTTGTGGAACTGGATCGGCTTGCAGGAGATCCGGTGGATGTGTTTGTGAATGACCGCATGGTGGCGCGCGGCGAGGTTGTGGTAGTGGACGACAAGTTTGGTGTTCGCATCATTGAGATGGTTTCATCAAATGGCGAGAAGGCGGCGCCCTGATGTCTGGTTTAGTGGTGTGGATGAGGAAGTGGTTCGAGACCAGCAGTCAGAAACAAAAAGTGACCGCCTCCCTGCTGTTCTTAAGCCTGTTAGCCACCGGGGTATATCTAACCGTGGGCGGGGCTTCAGAAGCGACCAGCGATCCACTGGAATTGACACCATTTTATTATGTGAGCGCTTTTGTAAAACTGATCGCGGTTTTATTGCTGATCGTCGGGATTTCCGTGATCTATCGCCGCTGGCAGCAGCTTGGCTCCAATGGAAAATTACCCCGTCAGATGCGGTTGCTCGAAACGATCCGGTTATCTCCAAAGCAAGCCCTGCATTTGATCGTGGTTGGAGATCAAAAACTGCTGATCGGCGCAACGGATCAAAATGTATCCTTGATCACTCAGGTCGAGGATGACATGGACCCCGTTCCCGCCGAAGAAACACCAGCTCAAACCGGTTTGGATTTTGGTTCATTGATGCAAACCCTAAACCTAAATTTGCCCAGTGAGAATATAAAAGGAAAGGAATAAGGGCTCGCCATGATCAAAGGATTGCTTGCTAGAATTAATTTAAAGATTTCAAAAAAGACCGCCAGGCTGCATGGCCGTCCGTCCACCAGATTATTTGCACTCGTATTTATTGTTCTTATTCTGGGCGTCTTGTTGAGCGGGTGTGCGGCTGCTCCCGGGGTCTCCCTGACCGTTGATTCCCAATCTCCGGAACCGAAGCAGGTTACCTCCGGCGTGCAATTGCTGGTGTTGATGACCATGCTTTCCCTGGCACCATCTGTGCTGATCCTGGCCACCTCATTCACCCGCATTGTCATTGTGCTGTCGATGCTGCGCACTGCCATCGGTACGCCATCCATTCCACCCAATCAGGTCGTTATCGGGCTTTCCCTGATACTAACCTTTTTCATCATGGCTCCTGTGTATAAGGAGATGGATCAAAATGCAATTCAGCCATTCTTAAATGAACAAATAGATCAGACAACTGCGCTTAAGCAGGCACAGACCCCGGTTCGTGAGTTCATGTTCAAACAAACCCGGGAAAAAGATATTCAATTATTCCTTGACCTGGGGAATGAACCTCAACCTGTCACGCTTGACGATATTCCCACGGTGTCATTATTTCCGGCTTTTATCATCAGCGAACTTCGGACAGCGTTTACCATGGGATTTGTGATCTACATCCCGTTCCTTGTGATCGATCTGGTCGTTTCGAGTATCCTGCTTTCCATGGGTATGATGATGCTGCCGCCTTCACTGGTCTCTCTGCCTTTCAAGGTCTTACTTTTTGTGATGGTGGACGGCTGGTATTTGATCGTCCGAAGTCTGGTATTGAGTTTCACTGGTGATGCGTGAGGTAAACGATGACTGAAGCTTATGTTCTTTCCATGGGGCAAAATGCAATTATGATCTCCCTTATTTTGGCGGGACCCATTCTATTGACCAGCCTGCTGATCGGCAGCCTGGTCAGCCTGGTGCAAGCCGCGACCCAGATCAATGAATCTACATTGATCTTCATCCCAAAATTAATTGGAATTGTGCTGGTGTTGGCCATTCTTGGTTCGTGGATGCTCCAACAGGCAATGACATTTACCCATACCTTGTTCACGAGTTTGCCCGATCTGGTTCATTAGGAACACCGCCAATGTTGTCACAAAGAGTCCAAAACATCGTCCAATCTGTTGCAAGCCTCAGGCCCATGCCTTCGAATGTCACCCGCATCCTGAACGAGATCGAAAAAAAGGATGTTACGATCGAGGGTCTTACCGGACTGATAGGTTTGGACCAGGCATTGGCAGCATTGGTTTTGCAAATGTCCAACTCGGTCTCATTGGGCTATTCCCGCACCTGCACAACACTATATGAAGCCATCATGCTCATCGGACTTGGACGGTTAAAAACCATCCTGCTGTCCTCCTCTGCAACCGGCATGATGAATCGCAGTTTGAGCGGGTATCGGCAGGGGGCTGGCGAATTGTGGCATCATTCCCTGGTAACCGCAGTGGCATCCGAATGGCTGGCCCGCACGCTGCGCTACCCCAACCCCGAAGAGGCTTACATCTCCGGCTTGCTCCATGATATTGGGAAGTTACTGCTCGATCAGGTGGTTTTGAGCAATTACAATTCCATTGTTGATGCTGTTCAAAAGTATCAGGCCCCGCTCTGGCAGGTGGAGGAAAAACTGATCGGCATTGATCATGCAACAGTGGGCGGGTTGATCGCCGAACACTGGAATTTCCCTGTGGTTCTGGTGGACGCGATCCATTTCCATCATGCACCATCATTTGCCAGGGTCAATCAACGGCTGCCCGCCATTGTCAATTTGGCGAATTCTTTTTCACAGGATTACCAGTTGACGAATTCAGCGCTATTAAGTTTTGAACTTCATCCTGAATCCATGAATATACTAAAAATAACCCCGGCAGAAATCGAAGCACTGAAGCTTAAGATGAAGAATTCCGGAGTGTTCCCAACCCTTCAAAAGACGGACTAAAAAAATGAAACGTGAAACCCTGTCAATCCTTGTTCTCGAACCCAATCCTTTGCAATGCGACCTTATTAAAATGGCACTGATCCGCCACAGTATGAATCCGATCATCTGTGATCAGCCAGCCGCACTGCGCCAGCAGTTGGCTCAGCACCTGCCCGATGTACTGCTGGTGGATACCTACCTGCCCGGTCAGAACGGTTTGGATCTCATTGAGCAACTTAACTCCGAGGTCCTTTTAAAAAGGACAAAGGTATTTTTTATCTCATCCATGGCTTTTCCCGAGATCGTTCAAAAAGCAGCCAAAATGGGCGCCAGTGGTTTTCTGATCAAGCCCTTGAATCCCGACCTGATGGCTGCGCGTATTTTGAGTTGCTTTGGCCGGTCGGGAGAATTGACCAATTAGTCTGGTGAAATGATAAACACCTGTGCCATGTGCAGGTGTTTATTGCCAATAGGTTTATCCGATCTCTGGAGGTTATATGGACCTTCAGAGATTTTTTATTTTGAACCTTGGACCGACGGGAGAACTATGTTGGGATGATATCGCTGGTTTTTCCCGCCATAAAATCTTTAGGGGGATGGTGAGCGGGGCGGGTGGGTATGGCGTTTTTTTCGGACTTTAGGGGCTGAAGGTCCCACGACTCAAGTGCGTCCCCTGCACTGAATCACTACCTGACCTTTTAACTGTGAATTTTTATAAATTGGAACACATTTCCAGACAGAAAATGTAGATTTACTGATATTTTTTGGCAGGAATCGGCGGTTTTCATCGTTAAAAAGGGAATTTTTTGCTGGATGGATCTTGACAAAACGGACTAAGCTTTTGGTGAGTGTGGAAACGCTCTAAAAACCAGTTTTTTGGCGTAAAAAAAATTTACGGCATCTTTAGTTTTGCTTCACTTTACATTTACAGACATTAAAAGGTGAATCGGGTATTATCCCTTCTAGAAATCGATATTTGGAATAAAGAATTTTTATGACTATCTCTGTAGCGCAGGCGCAATTATTCTTCCTAGCCTTTACCCGGATCATGGCTATCATTATTCATGTACCGGTATTTGGCGGGCAGAACATCCCAACCCAGGTACGGATCGGTTTGGGCTTTGCGTTGGCCGTGGTCCTAATCCCCTGGGTTCCGTTGTCGCCAGATGCAGCCGCAATTGGTTCATGGGCTTATGGCGTATCCATTGCCAAGGAAATTTTGATCGGCACCTTGATCGGATTTTCTGCCGACCTTGCTTTTGGCGCAATTCAAATGGCTGGTTCGGCAATGGGAATGGGAAGCGGTTTTGAATCCAGCCGCATTTTCAACCCGGCTTTGGGTGAAGCTGGTTCGGCGTTCGACCAGATCTTTGTGATCACAGCCACCATGATCTTCCTGACGATCGATGGACATCACCTGGTACTGATCGCCATGAAAAATACTTTTGATATCCTTCCATTAAATGGCAGCCTTCCGTTCAATGGATTGGAAGCCATCATGAAAACGACATCCATGTTTATTGCCACGGGCATCCATATGGCATTGCCGGTCATGGCGGCGCTGGTTTTGACGGATCTCACCCTCGGGCTGCTGGCCCGGGTTGCACCCCAGGTACAGGTTTATTTTCTTGGGCTGCCCGTCAAAGTGGTTATGGCGATGGTTGCACTTGCAATGAGCTTTGCAATTATTTTTCCAAACCTGACGGTTTTGTTTAAATCCATGGCTGAAAATATGATCTTGTTTGTGGAGCAATAAAGCAAAATGCCTGAAAAGACCGAAGCCCCAACCAGTCATCGCCTGCAGGAAGCCCGTGAAGAAGGGCAGGTGGTACGCAGCCAGGAATTAATTTCCGCGGTCGTTATTTTAATGAGCGCATTGCTCTTGCGGGGACCGGGAAAACAATTGGCAGTGGCTTTTCAGGGCCTGGTTACAAATCTCATCGTGGAACTTCCAGGTTCCGAGATATCGGTTGTGTGGCTGCGGGAAACGGTTTTTTCCATGGGTTCGCAGATCCTGGTCCCCTTCAGCCTGATCCTTTTTGGTCTTTTGCTGGCTGGCGCAGTTGTAACATTGGGACAAACCCAATTTTTATGGGCGGGCAAAAAGATCGGTTTTGACTTCAAGCGTGTGAACCCGCTCGAAGGCTTTAAGCGGATTTTTTCATCGCACGGCGTTTTTGAACTGCTTCGTTCATTGTTAAAACTGGGATGGGTATCCTGGGTTGCTTATGGTTTTTTGCGTTCCAAATTTCTTGAGATGATCTCATTAAACCAGTTCGATCTGAATACTTCGGTGGGCAAGTTCGCTGAAATGTGCATTTCACTTGCGCTGCGGGTGGGGGGCATGTATCTGGTGCTTGCAATTGCTGATTATGTCTACCAGCGCTGGGATCTGTACAAAAATTTGCGGATGAGTAAAGAGGAGATCAAGCAGGAGCACAAACGCTCGGAGGGAGATCCCCTGTTGAAGAGTCGCATGCGCAGTTTACAGCGCCAGATGGCTCGCGGGCGCATGATGGCCAATGTTTCCAAGGCAGCGGTTGTTGTCACCAACCCGACCCACCTTGCAATTGCCATAGAATATCATGAAGGGATGAAGGCTCCAAAGGTTCTGGCGAAGGGACCTTACCGCGTGGCTGAAAGGATCGTCAAAATTGCAAAAGAAAACCACATTCCCGTTGTTCAGAATATTCCTTTGGCGCGCGGCATTTATTACACGATCGAAATTGGACAGGAGATCTCTTCTGATCTTTATCTGGCAATGGCTGAAGTACTGGCTTATGTTTACAAATTGCGCGGGAAGACCTCGGTCAATTCAAGAACGTCAACTACTCAACCTACTTAATTGGAATTAACGCATGACTATCACAACCTCTCCGGTTAGAAACCCAATCGTTGTTGCCTTGCAAAGCTTGCTGCGCTCGAAGGATATCATCATGGCGCTCAGCCTGGTGGTGCTGGTCGGCATGTTGTTGATCCCCCTGCCGGCGTTCCTGGTTGATCTGGCGGTGGCGATGAGCATAGCCATTTCCATTGGCATTGTTCTGTTGACCATGTTCATCAAACAGCCGATGGAATTTTCCATTTTCCCGACCGTGCTGCTGTTGGTCACCCTGTTTCGGCTTGGCATTAATGTTTCGGTCAGCCGATTGATTCTGCTCAGCGGAGATGCGGGTCAGATCATTGAAACATTTGGCAATCTGATCGTCGGCGGTAATTATGTGGTTGGGGTGGTCATCTTCCTCATTTTGATGATCATTCAATTCGTGGTGATCAACAGTGGTGCCGGACGTGTGGCTGAAGTTGCTGCGCGCTTTACCCTGGATGCCATGCCCGGCAAACAAATGGCGATCGATGCGGATCTCAATGCCGGTTTGATCGATGAAACCCAGGCGCGCCAACGCCGCAAAGCGATCGAGTCAGAGGCGGATTTTTATGGGGCAATGGATGGCGCCAGCAAGTTCGTAAAGGGCGATGCCATGGCTGCCGTGATCATCATGCTGGTCAATATTATTGGCGGTTTTGTCATTGGTGTGCTGCAACGCGGGATGCCGCTGGTAACAGCTTTACAAACTTATGTTCTATTGACCATTGGCGCGGGGTTGGCGATTCAAGTTCCCTCCTTGCTGGTGTCAGCCGCTGCAGGTTTGATCGTCACTCGCTCCACGTCAGAAACTTCATTGGGGACTGAAGTTTCCACTCAAATATCAAATTTTAACGTCCTGGCGGTGGGTGCGGCCGTTGTTGCGTTGATGATGTTGGTACCTGGTCTGCCCACCTTACCCTTCGCCTTTGTCAGTGTGGGGCTTGGAGTTGGCGCTTTTTTTGTGAATAAGGAACAGGCATCCGCCGCTGCAATTGAAGTGGCCTCCAGCATGCCAATTTCCCGCCCGTCAGAACCGGAAACACCCGAGCAAATGCTGGAAATGGTTGTGGTTGACCCGATCGAATTGGAAATTGGTTACAGCTTGATCCCGATCATCGATGAGGATAGTCAGGATAACCTGCTTAGCCGCATCATCAGTATTCGCCGCCAGCTAATGAGTGAAATCGGTTTAATTCTTCCCGTTGTCCGCATTCGCGATAATTTACGCCTGCCTCCGCAATCCTACCGGGTGAAAATTCGCGGACAGGAAGTAGCTCTTAATGAAATTATGCTTGATCGGTTGTTGGCCATCCCCGGATCGGACATTGATGAACCGGTTCAAGGCATGCCTACTTCCGAGCCAGCTTTTGGTCTGCCGGCGATCTGGATCAGTACAACAGAACAAAATCAGGCTGAACTTAAGGGCTATACAGTGGTGACCCCGTTGTCGGTTTTATGTACCCACCTGACAGAGGTCATTCGCAACCATGCGTCTGATCTGCTGAGCCGCCAACTTGTGCAGGAAATGTTAAATCAACTGAGACAAAAATCCCCGGCTTCAGTGGATGGGGTTGTGCCTGAAATGCTCAACCTGGGAGAAATTCAGGCAGTGCTTCGCAACCTTCTGCGTGAACGGGTACCCATCCGTGATCTGATCGGAATTTTGGAAGTCCTGGCAAATAATGCCGGCATGACCCGCGATCCGCACATCCTGGCTGAAGCTGTGCGTCAAAGCATGGCAAATACGATCTCCAGCCAATATAAGGATGACGCAAATACTTTGCACGTCTTTACCCTGGCTCCGCAATTGGAATCGACCTTACGGTCTTCATTGGTCTCTTCAGAGGGCAGCCCTGGTTTTCAAATTGATGCAACTCTGGCTCAACGGATCCTGGTAAAAACCGGCGAACAGATGGAAGCCCTTGCCCAACTGGGTCATGTCCCTGTCTTGATCTGCCCGCGTGAACTACGGCTGGCGTTGAGGCGTCTGGTTGAACAATCACTGCCCAACCTGGTGTTAATGGCTTTTTCTGAAGTCGGTCAGGGACTCAAAGTAAAAGCACATGGCATTGTTAAATTGGATTAGAGGTACCCATGGTTACGAAAACATTTAAGGCCGAAACGACAATAGACGCATTGAAATTGGTTCAGCAGGAATTGGGGCCTGATGCCATTGTGGTATCCATGCGCGAAGTGCCGCTGGGTCCGTCGTGGAATCCATGGAAAAAAACAGGGGTTGAGATCGTCGCCGCGAGTCCTGACCTGCCATCCGAACTGCAGAAACCTCAACCCTTGCCAACACCGACGAAATCCGATCTGCGTGCTCCGGACAATAAAAATGATGCGGAAGTGATGCCTGAAATTGAATGGGTGCTCGGCGCGGAAAAGAAGCCGGTCCAACTGCCGCCCAAGCTGAAACTGAACCTGGACCCAATACCCGCCCCGCCTGTACCTTCAAAAAAGGCAGAGGCAGATGATAAATACCTGCCCCCCTCCTTGAAAAAGATCCGGGATCAGTTGGTCCATCAAGGTGTGGATGACACCCTGATCAATGGGCTGGTTAATGTTGCACTTGAGACACTCAGTCCGGGTACTCTTGCAGATGTTGAGAACTGCAGAAAGTCCATTTCCCAACTGCTTGGAGCGGAATTGCGTGTGCAGCAGGGGGCGGGAAAATATTTTTCAAGCAATGTCGTGTGCCTGATCGGTAACAGCGGCAGCGGTAAAACCAGCGCAATTGCAAAACTGGCCCTTTTCTTCAGTCAAAATTTGAAAAAGAAAATCACCTGGGTCTGCGCCGATACGGTCCGAATGGGTGCCATCGCGGAAGCGCGTGCCTATACTGATGCCCTTGGATTTAACCTTCAACTTGTTTACACCCCTGAAGACTTAAAAGTGATTTTACAAAATCCAGGAGATAATGATCTATTTTTGGTGGATACCCCCGGCTATAACCCATGTAATGAAAGCCAGATGATCGAATTAGGCAAGCTGCTTTCAGAAATGTCCAAACGTTCCACCTATCTTGTCGTCCCGGCAACCACCAAGGAGCAGGATATGTTTCAATTGTCCGCCTCCCTAGGGATTTTCAATCTTGATGGATTGATCATCACAAAATTGGATGAGACCCATACGTTTGGGAATGTGTATAACTTTGCCCGGAAGAATCAGATCCCCCTCGCTTACTTCTCAACAGGCAAGGAAGCCGCGCGTCATTTGGAAGTGGTGGATCCCGCCCGTCTGGTATCTGCGCTGTTTGGGAAAGAATGGAATAAATAAAGAGAATGAACCATGGCAGATAATGAAAATTCTGTGAAGCCTCCCGCTCCTGTTAAGGCGGTTAAGGAAAAAAAGAAACCAGAAGGTGGTTCGCTTCCTGTGCTGGTTGAATTTATATTCACATTTTCCGCCATTCTTCTGGTTGTTTTGTTTTTGATCATTGTTACCACTTCCCTGCTGATGGGCGCAAAATTGCTTGACATTATTCTCCGTACAGGGGTCACATTGCTGGTCATTGGCGCCTTGCTTGTGTTGATATCCCGTCAGATAGTATCCGGTATGTTAATTGCGGATGTTGATGTTGAACAAAATGAACTAGCCCAGCAAAAATCTGAAGGACTTGAGACCCGTACTGCACCAGAGGTAGTGTAAATCATGGTAATGCAAATGGAAATAACGGATACCTTGAGTGAGTTCCTTGCAAACCGCTCTCCGGAACTCAGGGAAAAACTGGTTCTGCAATCTGTGCCTTTGGTACACTACCTGTTGGGACGGATGGGAATTACCCAGGAACGGGGTACCGAGTATGAGGACCTCGCTCACCAGGGCTTGTTGGGCTTGATCGATGCTGTTGATCATTTTGACCCCAAGTTCAATGCGCGTTTCAGTACTTATGCAAGCCTGCGGATCCGCGGAAAAGTTTTGGATTACTTACGTGTCGCTGATTGGATGCCGCGTACAGCACGTAAACGGAGCCGCATGATCCAGAAAACCATAACCACCTTATGGTCTGAGAATTCCCGCCAACCCACTGAAGATGAAATTGCCTCTCATCTTGGTGTCAAGTTGGAAGATGTTCAACAGGGACTGGCAGATACAAGCAGGGTGCTGGTTTCATTGGATATGATGATGGATGCAGATCAGGATGGGGATGGTTCCCTGTATGACAGGTTTACCGACGAAAAGCAGACTAATCCGTCAGATCTGTTCGAAAAGGAAAGTGTATTGCAGGAAATGGCTGGCGCCATCCAAAGTCTGCCTAAACGGGAACAATTGGTTTTATCCCTGTATTATAACGAAGGACTGACGTTTAAAGAAATTGGCAAGGTAATGGATATAACAGAATCACGGGTATGCCAGCTGCATGCTCGTGTGATCCTCTCTTTGAAGGCGATGATGACAAATGAGTAATCTACCCAGAGTATCTCTCGAAGATTCGTTGTATGTTCTTCAGCTGGCGCGTGAGACCGCCCTGGCGCAAAACCGTCAGGCCCAGGCGAAGCGAATGATGCCAGTGGTGGAGGAGATGCGCAGCCTGGTCTCCACTCCTCCGCAGTCGGCAGCCATCCCGCCATCGACCGGGGTGATGGGACAATCGGATTTCAAAACCTTGTTGAATGTCACCCAGTCACGGGTCAATCAACCGCCGGTTGTTGATTCGACCGCTTCAGTCATGGATCGCAATCGATTGATCGGTGCGATGTCCGAAGCCAATATGACGGATGTGGACATTGCCCGCCAGTTCAGCATAACTCGTGAAGAAGTCCAGTTGGTGTTGAATGTTCAGCAAAATAATAAAAGTTTTTCTGGAGATAGATCAAGATGATAAAAGGTCTTTATTCCGCTGTCTCTGCAATGGTGATGAATGCCGCCCGCCAGCAGGCCCTTAGCCACAACATCGCGAATCTGCAAACCCCGGGTTTCAAGCAAATCCTCACCACAGCCGAAGGTTTTATGCAAAACCAGGCTGTCTACACATCAGGAAATACCCTGACAGGTTCATTGGATTACCTGGGTAATTTGGGGCTGGGTTCCCAGATCAGCCCTGAGTATATTGATTATGGGCAGGGTGCAATGCAGGAGACTGGCAACCCGCTGGATTTTGCACTGCAGGGGAATGGCTTTTTCACCGTCAAAACACCTGATGGGAATCGCTACACGCGCGACGGTCGTTTTCTGCGTGATGCTGAAAATACCCTGGTAACCGTGGAAGGCTATCAGGTGTTGGATGATGCAGGTCAGCCGATCGAATTGCCAGATGGTGAAGTCTCGGTCACGTCTGACGGAGCCATCAGCGTGAATGGGACAGCCGCCGCCCAGCTGGGGATCGGGGTTTTTGAAGAACCTGAAACCGAATTGCAGCATACCGAAGGCAATTTATTCACCGGTCCAACCGCATCGACCAGTGAGGAAGTTCCGCAAGTGGCACAAGGCTATCTCGAAGCATCCAACGCCAATCCGTCGCAGTTGATGACCCAACTGGTCGAAGTTGCCCGCTCATATGAAGCCGCCCAAAAGATGGTTCAAAACCATGACGAGTTGCTCGGCAAAACCATCGCTTCGCTTGGTCGTATCGGTTAGGATAAGGAGTCAGCATGTCATCTTCCCTTTTTCACACGCTCAACATTTCCCGTCAGGATATTCTCAGCCGCATGACGGACCTGGATGTAACCAGCAACAACCTGGCGAATGCCAATACTGCCGGATTTAAAGCCAGCCGCTCCAACTTTCAGGAAGTGCTAAATCAGCAGCTTACCGAAGGGTCACTTCTCAAGAGCACCCAATTGCTGACGGCGCAGGGAGGTCTGCGTGATTCCACCAGCGCCCTGGATTGGGCGATCCAAGGCGAAGGTTTTTTTAGCGTAACCCTCCCGGATGGAACCATTGGATATACCCGTGATGGACAGTTTTCCCTCGATGCAGATCAAAAACTGGTGACTGCCGGCGGCTATCCCCTGGTTTGGGATGGGGAGATCACCGAAGGAATGACCAATATTAGCATCAGCTCCGATGGAAATGTCACCGCTTTTGATGAAACCGGCGCGAGCGTTGAAGTTGGCACGGTTCAACTGACCCGTTTTCCCAATCCCAGCGGCGTAACCAGCTTTGGCGAGAATATCTGGCTGGAATCAGATATTTCCGGCGCTGCCCAGACAGACGCCGCCGGAGCGGAAAATTTTGGGACGATCGGCGGGTACAAGGTCGAAGGATCAAACGTGGATCTTGGCAGGGAAATGACCCATATCATGATCCTGCAGCGCTCGTTCAGCATGTCCATCAAGGCTTTTCAGCAAACCGATGTGATGATTTCTCAGGCAATTAACCTGCGCAAGGCATAATGTTTTCAAGAATACTGCCGATAATGGTAATATGAACAGCTATATCCAGCAGGAGAAACCATCTTATGAAAATTGAAAATAACAATATGCTGCCAATTTCTGCCAAAAAAGCAGAAGCCGCGACCCCGGTCGAAAAGAAAAATGAACACAATGAAGTTCATTCTGTTCGTTCGGGACAGGATCGCGTGGAGATGTCAGAGGATGCGCGCTTGTTAGCCAAAGCCCGGGTTGCGCTCGGAAACGTGGAAGAAACTGATTCTGATCACCTCCTGACGCTCAAAAATCAAATCGCGAGCGGAGATTACACGATCCAGGTGAGCGACCTTGCCAGGAAATTACTGGCGACATTTTATCCAAAATAATTTGAACCCCAAGGACTTCTGCGATGGAAGATGAAAAATTAACAATCAATCGATTGGAACTTGAACAAGTGCTGGTCCAGCAGTTCAGAATATTGCAGGAATTGATTGTGCTGTCAAAAAAGGAGCGCTCATCGTTGTTGAGCGAACCTGATTTGATCCTTCAAATCGTGGAAGATAAGGAAGTTCTCCTCGATAAAATGAGTCTAATGGAAGATAAATGCCGTCAGATCATTCAGGAAATTTCCCTTCATTTGGATATCCATGCCGAGAATACGTCCATACAGGCGTTATTGCCATTCTTAAAACCAGAGGATGCCAACCGGATCCACAACCTTTCGGAGGGGATATACACCCTCGCCAATCAGGCTCGTGAATTAAATCATGCCAACCAGGCACTTGCAATCACCAAATTGGATTGGGTCAAAGCAACCCAATTATTTTTAATCAGTATTTTTCAACCAGAGGCCGGGTATCGGTCAACAAAAGGTGGAACGCACCAGGAACCAGCAACTGGTTTGGGTGTTGAGTTCCACGTTTAAGGAAGTTTCTCATGCCATCCCTTTCTTCAATCTCAACGGCGCTGCAAGCAGTTCTGACCCACTCGCAGGTACTGGAAATTACCGGGCATAATGTTGCCAATGCCAGTACACCGGGCTATCGTCGTCAGACTGCGATCCTGACTGCCGCGATCCCCACATCGATAAACGGTTCCGATTATGCGAACGGTGCGGGTCAAAAGGGAGGGAGTGTTTCCATTGACCGGATCCATCGTTTTAACCTTGCATTTTTTGACGGGCGTTATCGTTCGATTTCAGCAGAAACAAGCAACTGGGAAGCTCAGAGCGAGATCCTTACCCAGTTGGAGGCGACTCTGGCAGAAACCTCGGAAGATGGTTTACTGCCCAAATTGGACCAGTTTTGGGCGGGCTGGCAGGCGCTTTCCAGCGACCCGACTAATACAAGTCTGCGGGAAGTTCTATTGGATGATGCCGCTTCATTGGCTACAGCCTTTAATCGTCGTGTGGAACAGATCAACCTGATACGCAGCGACCAGAATCTGGTGGTTGGCAGTCATGTGGATCAGATCAATTCCCTGGCCGATGAGGTTGCGAAACTGAATGCGGAGATCTCACATGTTTTATCAGTTGGCGAACAGCCGAATGACCTAATGGACAAACGTGATCTGGCTCTTGACGAGTTGGCCAACCTGACGGGCGCGGTTTCCTCTGAACAGAAGAACGGTGAGATGGTGGTTTCCATCGGCGGGCACGTTCTGGTTGTCGGTCATGATGCATTTAAACTTCATACCGAAAATAATGCCGGCATGTCGGATGTTTATTGGGGGGATGGCCAGCAGCTTATCCCGACCAGCGGAAAATTGAAAGGGACATTGGAAGTGCGGGATGTTGTTTTGCCGGGCCAACTGTCCGGACTTGATACCCTGGCTTCCAATTTAATAACAAACGTAAATAATATTCACAGTACCGGCTTTGGCTTGAATAATTCCACCGGCAACGCTTTCTTCACAGGCACTGATGCGAGCCATATCGCGGTAAATTCCCTGCTGGATGGCGCCAGCATAGCCACTTCCAGCAGTGCTGACCAGGCTGGAAATAGTGAAATTGCATTGAGCATTGCCGGGTTGAAAACAACCAAAACAATGGGCGTTACCACCATGAACGAATTTTACAATGCCCAGATCACCACGCTGGCTGTCACCACGCAGCGCGCAGCGGATAATACCTACCAGCATGGTTTGGTTGCGAAGGCACTGAGTGACCAGCGTGAATCGGTGGCCGGTGTTTCGCTGGATGAAGAAGCTGCGAACATGGCAAAAGCGCAGAAGGCTTACCAGGCTGCGGCTCGTATGTTGACCGCGTTTGACGATCTTCTCGATCTGATCATTAACCGTATGGGCAGAGCAGGTATTTAGGAATAAGGAGCCGGCTATGAGAATTACCAATATGATGATGGTTAATAACGCCATCCAAAATATGAACGATAACCAGGAAAAGCTGAGTAAATTGCAAACCAAAGTTGCCACGCAGAAGCAATTTCAGACCGCCTCTGAAAATCCTGTTAATGCCTCTGCCAGTCTGAGTCTGCGGTCCAATATGCGGACGCTTGAATCATATTCCGATACAGCTGCCGCCACGAGTAATTGGATGAATACCAGTGACTTCGCCCTGAACCAGTTGGAGGAAATTGGTGTTCAAGCCTCAAAACTGATCCTGCGCGGACTTAACGATTCTCTTTCAGCCAGCGAGCGGTTTGTTTCCCTGGCGACTGAGATGAATTCCCTGATCGAAAAAGCTGTTGAAGTCGGCAATACCTCCGTCAATGGACAGTTCATTTTTTCGGGATACAAGGTGGATCAAAAAGCGTTTGAGCTGGTTGATTCACCGACCACCATTTTGGATTATCAAGGCAATACGGTTACGCCAAAAGTTGTCAATTATCTTGGGGACCAGGGCAGCATGCAGCGTAATTTGGGGCCGGACCAATCGGTAACCATGAACGTGCGCGGAGACCAGGCAATTCAGGGTTTTATTGAGAACTTGATATCGGCCAGTAATGCATTGATCCAAAACAATATTCACGGCACCAGCGTACCGCCTGCCGCCCCCACTTTGCAGGAGACATTGACTGGGGTAAAATCATCAGCAGATGTAGTTAATCAGTATCGCACATCGAATGGTGCGCGAATGCGTCAGGTCGAGTCAGCGTCAAATTTCCTGGAGACGGTCAAGATCGAAACGGCAAATTTGCTTTCTCAAAAAGAAGACACCAACATGGCAGAAGGAATTGCTTTGCTTTCAAACCAGCAAACCACCTACCAGGCCGTATTAGAGGTCAGCCAGCGGGCCATTTCAGCGCTCAGTCTTTTTGATTACATGCGATAGTCCTTGTCCCAGCGAACACGCCGTCACCCCTCGTTGAATCCCCTGAAAACCCTGGTACGCGGAGTGTGTTGAAATGTTGGTAATATCCCGCAAAGTGGATGAGAGCCTGGTTCTTGGAGATGATATTGTTGTAACCATACTTGCCATAGAAGGCGATCGGGTTAAGGTGGGAATCAATGCTCCGCGTGATACGATCATTCTGCGGCAGGAAATTTATCAGGCAGTGCAGGATCAGGTAAAGATCCAGGAACTGTTGTCCAAGGAAACCGAACCGGATACATTTGAACAACTACGGAAGCTGCTGGTATCAGAAAGCGAAATAGAAGAAAAAGAAATAAAAGAAAATGAAAAAAATGAAGAACAGGGAAAAGGTGAATAACCTCCCTGTTCTTTTGTTTTAAATGAGATCAGACTCAAACACTCTTTTTCGACCTGAAATGGGGGGCTTGAGGCTGGCGCATTAAGCAGTGACTGGTGGATGGGAAAGTTACCACGTAAAGAACCCGGGTATTTACTGATGTGCCAACCTGTATCGAAACCTGATCCGAAATACTCTGGCTTGCAGGTTTGGACGATTAAATAAATTTATCCAATTTTTGGTTTCTCTTTACGGATGATTTACTGCGCAGGATGGGGTTGTGTGCTATCTTTTAGCATCAAAAGACCCAGAGGATATGGGAACAGTCTATGCCAATCAATTTTGATATTAGTGAAGAAGAAATGCCGATCTTTCTGGCTGAGGCGGATGAGCATTTACAAGTATTGGATGATACTTTAATCCTCCTTGAAAAAGAATCCTCCAACCCCGATCTGGTGCAGACGGTATTCCGATCTGCGCATACCATCAAGGGCATGTCCGGCATGATCGGGCATCAACGGATGACGAATCTTACTCATGCGCTTGAAACAGTACTGGACGGGGTTAGAAAAAACAGCATCCAGATCACGAAACAACTGATCAATATTTGCCTGGACGCTGTCGATCATTTGCGGTTGCTGCGTGATGAGGTATCCACTTCACAGGCATGTGATCTGGATATTGATCAGATCGTGTCTGAACTGAAAAATTTTAGTGAAGAAGGTAAAGCGGAAAACCTGCCGGGGGGTGCAAGCGGCGCAGAAGTGAAAAATAATAACGGTGGTTCTCCAGGCACCAAGAGTCCGCTGAAAAAAAAGATCAAAAACCTGATCGAAGCAATTAACACGGAAGCCAGCATACCGGTTTTGCCGGATAAGGCTTCCCAGACTGAAGCAATTATTGAAGAGACTAATCCCGAAGGCGCCACACCGGCTTTACAGAACGGGGCTTTTGAAATTCGGGCGAAAATTGACCCGAACAGTGTGGCTTCTGCTGCACGTGCTTTTCAACTGTTGATGGCCTTGCAGGATCTGGGAGAAATTCAGTCGATGACCCCCAGCGCGGCGCAGATCGAGAGTGCCTCCTCGGTCAAGGATTTTACCGCTGTTGTGGCTTCGACTCAATCTTTTGAAAAGGTCAGCGCTTCTCTGACCATGATCTCCGAGATCGATGAAATTTCCATTAATGGCATGATCATTATGTCCAATGGGTCAGTCGTTATGGACCGATCTCAAAGCAATGGAACCGATCAAACCCAACAGCCGGATAAAATTGAAGATGGACAAAAGACATCATCCCCGTCATCCGGCATGATGCTCAGCGAAAGACGCAGCTCTTCCCCGTTGGGCAGACGTAATACCGATATGACGATCCGCGCGAACGTTGAGCGCCTGGATAACCTTATGAATTTGGTTGGGGAATTGATCACAGACCGGAATCAATTGAAACAAATTCTCAGCCGGTTTACCCGCCTGAATAATAATTTTGACAGGATCTCTGAAACGATCACACATCTGGCGCGCATCACAGATCAGATCCAGGAAGAAGTGATGCACATCCGCATGCTGCCGATCTCGAGCGCCTTCGGGAAGTTCCCGCGCATGGTACGTGACATGTCGCAGAAGATCGGCAAGCCGATCGATGTGGTTATCCGTGGTGAAGAAACTGAAATGGACCGTTCGATGATCGAGGAGATCAACGATCCGCTGATCCACCTGGTCCGTAATTCGGTGGATCATGGCATCGAATCACCGGAAGACAGGCTTGCCGCCGGCAAACCGGAGCGGGGTACCATAACCCTGACTGCCCGCCACGAACAGGGGCGGATCATTCTGACTGTTGAGGATGATGGACGCGGCATTGACGGGGAAAAACTTCGGAAAAGCGCTGTACAAAAGGGGCTGATCTCGGCTGAAGAAGCTGCCGGTCTGTCAGAGGAACAGTCGATCAACCTCATGTTTTTGGCGGGGTTGTCCACATCCCAAAAAATCACCGATATTTCCGGACGGGGTGTCGGTCTGGATATTGTCAACACCAATATTCAACACGTCAATGGCTCGATCCAGGTGGAGACGAAACTTGGTCTCGGCACGCAGTTCCAGATCATTTTGCCGCTCACCCTTGCCATTGTACCTGCCTTGCTGGTCAGGGTGCGTCACGCCATCTTTGCGATCCCATTGGTGATGGTCACCGAAACCCTGCGGATCGAGCCTTCGGAAATCAAGTATGTCTACCGGAAGCCGGTCACCCGTCTGCGAAAAAAGGTGCTCTCACTGGTTTACCTGTCAGAGATTTTTAATATTCCACAGGTTGATGAACAGGAAAAACATCTTTTTGCGGTGATAGTTCAATCAGGCAAGCAGCGGGTTGGATTGATCGTAGACTCTTTGGTGGGGGAAGAGGATGTTGTTGTAAAACCCCTCGGCGCTTTTATAGGTGACATTCCCGGGATCTCCAGTGCGGCGATCCTTAGCGAGGGACAGGTTGCCTTGATCGTTGATGTTTTTGGTTTATTCAAGCTGGCCGGTTTTTAAGAAAAGGTGGTGATCCATGAGTGAAAATGATCAACTGGACGAAAAACTGTTGGAGATGTTGAAAAACATTACCAGCGAAGGCATTAAAAGTGCCGCCAGTGGTTTTTCGGGAATGCTTGGGCGCCAGATCACTGTTAGTAATTCAACGCTTAGAGTGGTGCCCCTATTGTCGATTCCTGAAATTGTTGGCAGTCCGGAAGATGATGCCGTTGGCATCTATTTGCGTTTTGAAGGCGATATGATGGGGCAGATCATGATGATCATGCCATACATAAAGGCAATGGAATTGGCTGACCTATTAATGGAATTGCCCCTGGGTACCACCCAGCGTTTGGGTTCGATGGAAAGGTCTGCGCTTGGTGAGTTGGGAAATCTCTCCGGCACATTCTTCCTGAATTCTCTGGCAAAATCAGCCGGGGGGAATTATTTACCCAGTCCGCCAGCGGTGATGGTGGATATGGTGGGAGCGATCCTCGATGTCGTGGTTGCAACAGCTGGCGGCATTAGTGAAAATGTTTTTTTAATGCAAGCCTGTTTTATGGACGGTACACGCGGTGTCGAGGCGAATTTCTGGGTTATCCCGGATATGATTGCACTTCAAACTCTGATAAAGAAGAATTCGTAGTATATGAAGAAAGATCCGATCAGTTTGGGGTTGGGAGAGCGTGCCGTCAGCCGAAATCCGGATGATATCCTGGTGGCTTATGGTCTGGGTTCGTGCCTGGGCATCTCGATGGTGGATCCGGTTTCCCGGGTGTGCGGCTTGGTGCATGCGGTACTTCCAGCAGCGGCGCTTGTGTTACCTTCGAGTGACCCCACTTCCTACAAGTATGTTGATACAGGAATTGAGTATTTGCTGGCGGATGTGGTGAAAGAGGGTGCGAACAAGAGCAGACTGGTAGTCCGCCTGGTTGGCGGGGCGAATATGCTGATGTCGCCTGGAATGACCAATTCCTTTGATATTGGAACGCGGAATATCGACACAGCCCGCAGGGTCTTCCAGCGTTTGGGGCTGAAGATCTCGGCTGAAGAAGTGGGGGGGCATACCGGCCGCACGGTTCATGTCTATGTTGCCAACACTCGTGTGACCGTCAGGGTCATCGGCGAGAAAGAACGAGATATCTAAAAATAGAAGAGGAGTGATGAGTATGGCAAAAATACTGGTGGTGGATGATGCAGAATTTCTGCGTGTGCGTTTGACAAAAATGCTTGATGTTGACGGTTACGAAGTCTTCCAGGCTGAAAATGGACTCAAGGCTGTAGCTTTGTATAAAGAGATACACCCGGATGTTGTTTTGATGGATGTGACCATGCCCGAGATGGATGGTCTGACAGCCCTCAAGGAAATTGTCAGCTTTGATGCCAAAGCGCGGGTGATCATGTTGACGGCGCTGGGCCAGGAATCAGTGGTGTTGGAAGCCGTCAAATCAGGTGCGCGTGATTTCATCGTCAAGCCGTTTGAGCACGAACGGGTATCGAAAGCCATTACAAAACTTTTGGCATAAACTGGAATCATGGCAGACAAAGTATTGCCCCAGGCAAATATTAAATCGCCGAACCCGGTGCGGGTGATGGTGGTGGATGATTCTGCGTTTATGCGGTTTGCCATTACCCAACAACTCAATGAAGACCCTGAGTTGCAGGTCGTCGGCACTGCCTGCAATGGAAATGAGGCTCTCCAGTTAATTCCTCAATTGCAGCCTGATGTCATTACGCTGGATGTGGAAATGCCCCACCTGGACGGGCTTTCGACCTTGCGTGAGATCATGAGAAAATATCCGCGTCCGGTCATTATGTTTAGCAGCCTGACCAAGGAGGGAGCGGGGGAGACGATCCAGGCTCTGATCCTTGGCGCAGTTGATTTCATCGCCAAGCCCGACAACCGTCTCGATATTCGCGCTGAAATGAACGATATTGCCGCCAAGATCAAGGCGGCAGCAAAAGCGAAGGTTAAGACCGCAGTAGCCCGCCGGCGGTACCCCGCTGCTTCGCCGGAGCAGGAAAAATCCGAGAAAAAGGTCCGTCCTTATCGGAAAACAACCCCTGTCATTTTGATCGGCTCATCCACTGGCGGACCAGGCGCGTTAAACGAAATTATCCCAGCCCTGCCTGCCGGTTTAACTTCACCGGTTCTGATCGTGCAGCATATGCCAAGCGGCTTTACGCGCTCGCTGGCAGAACGTCTTAACCATATATCACCGCTCAAGGTCAAGGAAGCCGAACCGGGTGATGAACTTATGGTGGGTCAGGTGCTGCTGGCACCCGGTGGATTTCACATGGTTTTTGATGAAAATGAACGGGTTGTACTGAACCAGAAGCCAACCGTTCATGGGGTGCGGCCTTCCGTGGATGTGACCCTTAACTCTCTGCACCAGCGTCTTGGGAAAAACATGATCGCAGTGATCCTGACCGGCATGGGCAGTGATGGGACCCTGGGTGCATCAATTTTGCACACCGCCGGAGGACATGTAATTGCCGAGCACGAAAGTACGTGTGTAGTGTGGGGCATGCCCCGCAGCGTGGTTGAGGCCGGGGCAGCCAGTGAGGTTTTACCGCGCCCGGAAATTGCCAAGGCCATTGAAGCGGCAGTTCGACAAATGACGAATAACTGATTTTTTTTCAACCAGGATTGGATTCTATGGAAGCAAATGTGTATGCCCAGATCAAAACTTCGATCAAACGCTCATTGAA
>JAIFNG010000022.1 GCA_020047815.1 Anaerolinea sp. | reverse complement strand
TAGGGCTTCATTTTCATCCATCACGCGTGACTCCAATTAACTGAAATGTAGTTTGGATTATACAAGTGAAATGCGAAGTTGGCAACCCCGTTACACGCATTCGATAATTGACTTTGGGGGATACTCCCTTCATTAAAGATTCCAGAAGCCTGATATTTAAGATAAAACTCGCGTTATAATCATGACTTGGAGTAAACAAATGCCAGCCATATTTCCCTTTACAGCCATTGTTGGACAAGAGCGCATGAAACGCGCTCTCATTTTAAATGCCGTTGATACGCGTATCGGTGGTGTATTAATCCGCGGCGAACGCGGGACGGCGAAGTCAACCGCCGCACGTTCGTTAGCCGCCTTGCTGCCACACGTCAGAATTGTGCAGGATTGCCGCTTCGGATGCGACCCCGATAAACCCGGTACCTGGTGTACCGAGTGCAAGGAGCGTGGCGGCGCAAGCAAGAACCTTCCCACTGCAGAACGAGCCACTCCATTTATCAATTTACCTGTATCAGCCACCGAAGACCGTGTGGTTGGTACACTGGATATTGAAAAAGCCATCCAAAAAGGCGAACGCCATTTTGAACCTGGGGTGTTGGCCAGTGCCAATCGTGGGTTACTATACATTGACGAAGTAAATCTGCTCGATGATCATGTGGTGGACATCCTGCTGGACTCAGCAGCGATGGGTGTCAACACGGTCGAACGCGAAGGAATTTCCTTTGCCCACCCCGCCCGCTTCATTCTTGTTGGGACGATGAATCCCGAAGAAGGAGATCTCCGCCCCCAGTTGCTGGACCGCTTCGCCCTCTCGGTGGACATCGTCGGTATCCGTGAAGCTCGGGAACGTGTGACCATCATGGAGCGCAATCTTTCCTATGAACGGGATGCAGAAGCCTTCCGCAAGCAATGGCTGCTTAAAGAAGATGAGCTTTCGCAGAAAATTGCGCGTGGACGTGAACTGGTTGATCACGTAACTCATACCAGCCGCGACCTGCTCTCCATTGCTGCTTTAACCTCATCCCTCAACGTGGATGGTCACCGCGCAGACCTGGTGATCCTGAAAGCCGCGCGCGCTGAAGCCGCCTTTGAGGGGCGTACCAAGATCAACGACCATGACATCGCCCTCGCTGCTGAGTTGGCACTTCCTCACCGCATCAAGCGAACGCCCTTCCAGCAAGCCGAGATGTCGGCCGAACAACTGCAGGAACGAATCGAGCAATTGGCGGGTCAATCGCAGCCAAACGAATCGGATGACGAATCCGAAAGCAAGCAGGATGGCGAAGGCGAGGAAAAAAAAACTTAAAACTTGAAGACGAACAGCAGGAAGGTCCGCAACAGGGTAACCCCGAACCCATGCCACAGCAGGAAGTATTTGCCAGTTCAAATGCGAATTGGTGGGAAGGCGGACAAAAGGTAAAAACAGGCGAGACCTTCCAGCCTCGTAAACTCAACACTCCGCTCGATAAATTGACCCGCCAAAAGGCGGGCAGACGTTCGCTTACAAAAACGGAACGCAAACACGGACGCTACATTAAGTCTCGTCCTGCAGGCGATAACCTGACAGATATTGCCTTCGACGCCTCCTTTCGCGCCGCTGCGCCTTTTCAAAAACAGCGCACTGAGGAACGCAAGAAGCTGGCTTTCTCCATCAAAAAGAGTGATTTACAGCGCAAAATCCGCGTAAAGCGTGTGGCAAATCTGGTTTTGTTCCTGGTGGATGCTTCATGGTCAATGGCGGTTGCCGAACGCATGAATGCCACAAAAGGGGCGATCTTATCGCTATTAACCGATGCCTATCAGCGCCGCGACCGCGTAGGATTGATCGTCTTTCAAAAAGACCGTGCCACACTGGTACTATCCCCCACCAACTCAGTCCAACTTGCACAGCGTGCCCTGATGGATATTCCTGTCGGCGGGAAGACACCACTCTCAGCGGGGCTATTCATGGCACATGACGTGCTGACCCATGAGAAACATATCCACCCCGATGTTGAACCGCTTTTGATCGTGTTGACGGATGGCGCAGGCAATGTATCCATTGGGACTCTCCCTCCACAGGAAGAAGGCTTCAAATTTGCCGAAATGATCGCAGGCGAAAAGACCCGCGCCGTGGTGATCAACATGGAACACGCCGCCTTTGACCAGGGCCTCGCGCAACAACTTGCAGATCACCTCAAGGCGCCATGTTATTCACTGAGCGATTTAAAGGCGGAAAGTTTATACAATACGGTGCGGGATGAGATGTCAAAACCAGTGAAGAAGTGAAGCAAAAGGGGGTGAGTGATCAGAAAGAAATGGAAGTAAACAGACATCGGGGATGTAGTAATGCCCCGATGTCTGTTTTGTAGCTACGAATCAAATCCCAACCCGAGCGCATCCAAAATTGTCAACCACAAATTTCTTTTCCCTTGATTTTGATCCGCCTGATCCATTGACCAGCGGGTAAAGTTGATGATCGGGTTACGAAACGGCTCAGGCGGGAACGGGAACGGTTTTGATCTGACCATTTTCAACACGGTGCGTTCGGTTTTTTTATTGTCCAGCAAATCCAGCATCACCTGCGCACCGAAGCGGGATGCTCCAACGCCAAGTCCAGTATAGCCCAGAGCGTATACAACATGGTCATGGTACGCCTTACCCCAGAAAGCAGTGTAGCGCGAGGTGGTATCAATCACGCCGCCCCAGGCATGCGTAAAGCGCAGACCGGATAGTTGGGGAAATGTTTGAAAAAAGTGATCCGCCAGACGAGCAAAGGTTTCGGGGCGGTTTTCCAAATGCGGCGCGACTTTGTTGTTCCGATAATAAACTGCATCGTACCCGCCCCATAAAATACGCCCGTTGGGAGTGATGCTATAGTAATGAAATTGATTACCGTAATCACCTATGCCCTCGCGTCCCAACCAACCAATCGATGCGCGCTGTTCGTGTGAAAGCGGCTCGGTCATCAGAACATAGTCATAAACCGGAACCATAAACAATGAAAGGCGTTTGAGCAAAGGCGGAAAGGCATTGGTGGCCAGTGCGACGTGTTTAGATTCGACCTGGCCATAATCAGTTTTGATGATCATCGTACCATGTCTCTCTTCCAACGCCCTGACCTGCGTGCCCTCGAACAAGCGGACTCCAACTTCCAGACATGCCCGCTTTAAGCCCCAGGCCAAGCGTGCAGGGTTGACCATCGCCACAGCAGGGTCATGAACTGCGGCAAGATAGGTCGGCGAGTTGACCCGCGCGCGGGTTTGCATTTGATCGAGGAATTGCATCCGTTCGCCATATTTTGCAGATTCTTCCACTTCTTCTTTCAGGTCATCAATTTGCCAGGGTTCATTTGCCACACTTAATTCGCCGGAACGGATGAAATCACAATCAATATCGAATTGTTTGATAGTCTCCTCGATGCCATCCAGGTTTTTATGTCCCAACTCGACCAATATATGGAGTTCATCGCGCCAGCGGGTAAAGCCATTATTAAACGCATGGGTCAGTGATGCTGCAACAAATCCACCATTGCGACCGCTTGCACCACATCCCACCTCCCCAGCATCAAGCAGGACAACATCACGTGCTGGATCGGCTTGTTTTGCCATTAGCGCAGTCCACAAGCCTGTAAAACCTGCGCCCACCACAACAAGGTCCGCTTTGACACTTTCGGTCAAGGCGGATGCAGGCGTGGGGCGCAATGGGTCATCCAACCAAAACGACATGTGTTTCACACCCGCAAGGGACTTCATAACCTCAGGACGCGGAGTTTTCGAGAAGATCATGGGGGCTCCATTTTTGCGGCATGACCGGCTCACATTGAGTGCATGTCATACTCATAGATTTTTCCTAGTTTACGCTTCAAGGGTATGGGAGTCAATTATATTAAAATATGGATCTAATTGGATTTATCGTGACACAGCTGCATGAGATCCTTTGCATCAAAATCAACCCGGTTAATCAAGGTTTTGTGGAAACCTGCAGCCTTACCATTCCACTAAACCGGTTTCCTTCTCGTCATCATAGTGAAGAGGCCACCCAAAAATAAAGCAGCGACACCAATGGCGATGACGGCCAACATATCATTGTGCTTATCACGCTCCGTATACTCTTGGGTGGATTCGGGAGTTAGTGCAGCGGTTGGCGTTCCTGTCAGCCTGGGAAGGGCGTGGGTGGGAAAAACAAGAACCTGCGGGGCTGAATCGGGAGGGGGCAGGGTTGCGTGCTGCATAATCAACAAGTGCTGACCAGGGCGGACTATCGTATCCGTCAACCCATTCAACTGTTGAATTTGCTTGATAGTCGTTCCGTAGGCGATGGCGATACTCCACAGCGCCTGCCCATATTTTATATCGTGATAAACGTTCCCATCTGGAAGTGCAGTCGCAAGCACAACAGCAGCCATATCTTGTGGAAGCAAGCCGTGTTCCGCCGCCTGCGTGGACATGCCGGCATAAGCGGTTTGTGTTTGCGGAATCCCTGTCAGCATGGAAACGGCATCCATTTGCGGCAATCCGCTTTTTGTTTGAAGAGCAGTCTCGACCACGATGACATAGGAATCTTGTTCTCCTGCAAAAGCAATACCCACGCCGATATCACTGCGTTCGAGCGCAAGCATTGTGTTCGTATGTTCATCATCACCGAGCCACATGGAGACCGCCCCTTCGGCACTCTGTGCGAAACCCCAGTTTTCGGAACGATAGCCATCCATGGATAGATCACCCGAAAGCGGATACCCAAGCAATATCAACCACTGGCCGAGGGTCAATCCATTAGGGCGCCAGTGCCCCCCCATGCCTCCAGCGATGCCTTCGGCCTCCATCTGCCCAATCTGCATTAAAACAGGGTGCACACCCAGCGGGGCAATGCCATGGGATATACGCAGGGCATTAATGGATTCAATCACTTGAGAAGGTGTGGGCGCTTCAACCTGCGCAGAGACTTGATTTACCGACAACAGTCCCAAAAGAAAGAGAACAAGAATCGGAAAAATCCGAAGGTAACCGTAATTTATAAAATGACTGTCACCCGTATTCACCTTTATTTTCACGGTTTATCAGGGCCTCCACGAAGGTGCGTACCAATCAAAATCCGTGGTCAAACCCGGGGCTTGCAGCATCTTCGTCTCCAGAGTGGCAAGGTTTACTAAAATTAAATGACCTCCCCTGGCGGATGTTGTTTCCTCCACGAGCAGATATTTTCCATTCGGTGAAAAAAACAACCGTCCGACAGTTGTGCCTTTGTATACTGAAGACAATGTGCTTCCATCGCGGCTAACCATAAATACTTCTGCACTAGGCGCGCCGTCGGTAAAACTGCTGTAATAGTTGAAGGCGATCCATTGGCTGTTTGGCGACCAGACAATGGGATAGATGCTTCCGCCGGTAAAATTTGCCAGCGCCACTTCGTTGGCACCATCTATTCCCATTACCTTCAAGATGTGCTTCTGGTTGATGGCATCATACTCGTCATACGCCAGCAGGCTTGCATCCGGCGCAGCAACAAATTGTGACTTGGTTGCGCCTGTTTCAAATATTTGATTTGCGGATGCATCACCAACATGTACAAGATAAGTAGTGTACATATTTCCTGAACCACGAGGTAATGCTGAACGCATGATGATATTATCAGTAAGCCAACCGTCCATGATGTATGGCCTGCCTTCGGCTGGCAAACTTGCCGAGACACTCTTCAATTCAGAAGCATCACGGCTGCTGCGCGCAATATAAACATCCTCGCCGCCCAATCCATCCTGAGTGCGGAATGCGATCCACGAGCCATCAGGTGACCAAAAAGGCGGGTCAATATATGGGAATTCCGCCAGCGTTACCCATGTGTTTGCAGCAGCATCAAACAACCACAATTTTGTCGGCGTACCGTTTGGATTATCTGAATAAGAGAAGGCCGCGAATCTTCCATCGGGCGACCAACTCAGGGCATTGATCGTAAAATTAAATAGAAAAGGGACATCCACAATTTGCATCGGCGGACATTTCGCAGGATCGACCACACATAAGCCAGAGACCTTAACCAGTTGGATGGATGCCCCTGCCTGATGTGGCAGCAGGAAAAAATATAACTCCCCCGAATCTTCCGCTGATATTGGGATCGATCCCGGATCAATGGGCAATGAGCTCACCTGAGTGGGCATGATTGCCTGCACAAAATCAGAAGGCATCGTGAACAAATTTGAGTCAAAAGACTGGTTGTAGATGACCTCGGTCACAATTCGCTCACTTTGCAGCGATCCAGTTCCATCTTTCATGCCAAATTCCTGCAATTTCAAAATGACAGCTGTGCTTGTATCCAACCATGCTTTGAAAGCGGGCAGTGATTCAGATGCGCGAGTCCAATCCACAACCAGGGCTTCGCGTCCAGCAATGGTTTCGATGCTCAATGGCCTGAAGGTACCTGTGCCCTGGGCATAATTGGATGAAAATGCCAATTCAGAAAGCGGCGTGCCCATTTGACCCCAGATCGGATTTGGGTAAGCCATACCTTCGCTGACTGGCGGGACATATTGCCCCACACGGGCAAAGTCAGGATATTGTGAAGTTTCCACCAGACCAGAATTTAAATTGATATTGTGAATCATCTCACCATCGCTCACCCTGACGATCTTATCAGCAGCATTGGTGACACTTTTCAACTCGACCTTGTATCGGTTGTTAAGCGGGTCAATCCAAGTCTGCTCTTGAAAAACCTGGGTTGTATTGTCAGCAACATACCGGGTTACCGTCCCCTTGATCTGCAGCGTTGTCCATTTAACTGCACTTTCAATCATTGCGCGCTGAATTTGATCAGAAGATGAGTCAACGGTCAGAATAATGGAATCAGGTTGAGGGGGCGGCAAAGCGTCAAAATACGAGGCTGGGGTCGATTGTGAGATGGAACAGGCTGCGAGAAAAATCAGCAATAAAAAAGGGAAGCGTTTCATTCAAGTCTCCTTATAGAAAAATCAGCAATAAAAAAGGGAAGCGTTTCATTCAAGTCTCCTTATAGAAAGAAAGACGAGGACGTATAACAAAAGTTCCCGCTGTCTTTCGACAACGGGAACATCTCTCAAATTTCCATTACAGAACCGGTGTGTTGGTTGGAGTTGGCGTAGGTGTATGTGTGGGAGTCGGAGTAGCTGTTGAAGGCACACCTGTATGCGTGGGAGTCGGAGTAGCTGTTGAAGGCACACTTGTATGTGTGGGAGTCGGAGTAGCCGTGGGTACGGAAACGGAACCCGAGTTATAAATGATGGGTGCAACCCAGAGTGCCCGATCACCGGCCGGTGAGCCTGTCGAATTAACACTTAGAGTGAACTTGACATCCTGGCCCACCAGTGCAGAAAGATCAATGTCCGCTGAGTAGTACTGTCCTTCATATTTTTCCACAAAAGCCCAGAAGGTTTGAATTGTGGAACTCCCCACAAGTGCATAATCCAGACGGAATACCACATAACAGGACGTGGAACCGCTTTCGCAATTAACGATGGTGCGGAATTTGTCGCCGCTCTTGACTTTGTAAGCTGGATAAATACCCTGAATATATCCGTTATTGATGTTCTGCGGATAGGTAACCAGTCCGGTGCGGTTATCAGCGGTGCCATTCTCAAGCCGTGAAGGGCTTGTAATCAATACAAAGCCGTTATTGCTTCCATCGGTACCGGGGCAGGGCTGCTGGCCTGCTCCACTGAACCATGTAGCAGCACAGACGTTTGCAACAAAATCATAGACTGTTCCAGCAATTGGGGTGGCGGGTGTAACAGGCGTGCCTGGCGTAACTGTAACCACAGGGGTAATAGCCGTACCAGCCACTTTAATCTCAACCCAGAAGGATTTTGTGCCCGCTGAACCAATACCAAATGGAACACCGCTGCTGTTCTTGAGTTTCCAGTAACCACGATACGTCCCAGCATTTGCAGGAGCAGTGAGGCTGATGGTGATATCCACAGTCTGACCGGGGGCAACAGAAGCCGGGATGGTCGCAGAATCAGGGCCGCCCATCTTCTCGCCCGAGTCAAAGATCAGGCTGTAGTTCGACCATGTGCATGTGCCAATGTTCTTCAAACGCCATGTCTTGCTGAATGTAGTATTGGGTTGGAATGTTGTGCCATCCGGTACGGTGACATCGGAAATAAACTGTGCACGGTCACAAGTGGATGGGATTGGCGTCGCGGACTTGGTGGGTGTGGCAGTTGGCGGTGTGCCGGTCACAGTCGGAGAAGGGGTTAATGTCGGACCAACTACACCCGCGCGTGCGATGATCGGGTTGACCCACAAGGCACGGTCGCCTGTCGGGGAGCCATAGGCAGAAATGACAAGAATGAATTTCACGTCCTGACCTGCCAGGGAACTCAGATCCAGGTTGGCGTTATAACTCATCCCTTCATATTTTTCGCGGAAGGTCCAGAAGGTTTTGACCGCATTGGAACCTATCTGGTAGTCAAGGCGGTATGCCACATAACAATTGGTTGAACCATATTCACAACCAATGGTTGCCTGGAAGCGGTCACCACTCTGTACTCTGAACACAGGATAGGATGCCTGAATATAACCATTGGTTACATTGTTCGGTGCAAAAAGCAAACCAGCCTGCGCGGATTCGATCCCGTTTTCAAGTTTGGGCTTGTCGCTCTTAAACGCAAAACCGCTGGCGTTGCCATCTGTTCCGGGGAAGCTCAACGCACCTGCGCCGCCAGACCAGGTGGCAGAAGCGGCATTTGCAGTGAAATCGTACCCGGTACCAGAAGAAGATGTGACATTAATCTCAACCCAAAACGATTTATTGGCAGTTGAGCCTATGCCAAACACACCTGCAGTTGTACTCTTGAATTTGTAATAGCCAAAGTAATGTCCGGCAGAACTTGGCGCGGCCATATCCACTGTAATATCCACGGTTTGACCGGGGTTTACGGTGGTAGGCAAGGGATATGAAGTGGATGTACCCATATTCTGTCCACTATCAAAGACCAAAGAAACATCGGTACTGGCCCACGCACAGGTGCCAATATTCTTTAAGCGCCAGGTTTTCTTAAAGGCAGTATTCGGCGCAAAGTTCGTGCCATCAGGAATAGTTACATCGGCAATGAATTGTGCCCAATAACATGTCGCCGCCTGAGCAGATTGGGTAGGCACAGGCGCAATGGACAACATCAAAGCAAGCAAAAGTAGAGCCGTTGCGAATTTGGATATAAATCTCATTTCTTCCTCCGTCTTATTAAATACAAAATAATGACGTCAATATAACAAAAAAGTTCCTTTTGACTATACGCCTTCTCTAGTATAACTTTTCTTAGGAGAATGTTCAATATATTTATGGGGCAATTTCATGGTGTTTTTGTTCTTATTTTCAGGGTATTTTATGTAAAAATTCATACACTATAATTACAGGCATGTCCCGTACCATATTACACCTGGACCTGGATGCCTTCTTCTGTTCAGTGGAAGAGATACAAGATCCTGACCTGCAAGGCAGGCCGTTCGCAGTAGGAGGCAAGCCCAACGAACGCGGCGTGGTCGCTTCCTGTTCCTACGCGGCGCGTATGTTTGGCGTTAGAAGCGCCATGCCTATGTCTCGTGCGCTTCAATTGTGCAGAGATCTGATCGTCGTTCCGGGGCGGCATTATTTATACAGGGAAGTCTCAAAGCAAGTCATGGAAAAACTTAGTAATTTAACTGATCTGGTAGAGCAGATTTCCATCGATGAGGCTTTTCTCGACATCTCAGGCATGGGAACATCTCCAGAGCGAATTGCGCTCACTCTGCAAGAAAACATAAAAAACGAATTACATTTACCCAGTTCCATTGGAATCGCATCAAATAAACTGGTGGCAAAAATTGCAACTGAGGTCGGAAAAAAGCGTGCCATTAGCCTTCGCTCCCGTTCTGCAGAGGGCAACTCCATTGGTCCACCACTTGGTTTGATTATTGTACCCGCAGGCGATGAATCAATTTTTTTGGACCATCTGCCTGCAGATATGCTCTGGGGTGTCGGCCCAAAAACATCCGCACGGTTATCTGAACTTGGAATCCATACCATTGGTGATATTGCCCGCTGGCCACAGGCAGAACTCGTTAACCTCTTCGGGGAAAATGGACGCGATCTTTGGCATCATGCACAGGGAATAGACCACCGCCCCATTATCACCGAATCCGAAACGAAGTCCATCAGCCAGGAAATCACCTACAACGTGGATATCCGCGACGAAAAAACCCTTGAAAAGACCTTGCGTGAACAAGCCAGACAAGTGGCACGGCAATTACGAAAGAATGATCTGGCTGGAAAAACTGTCAAACTTAAAATCCGTTGGTCTGACTTCACCACACTGACACGCCAAACTACTCTACCCACATCCACAAACAGCGAGGATGATATTTTCCATGCTGCCATAAAATTGATGAAAGCCATCCGCAAACCGAACCAGCCCGTGAGGTTGATCGGGGTTGGCGTCAGCGGAATCGGGTCACCAATCCGTCAACTCAGCCTGTGGGATGTGGAAAGCGAAAAATCCCGAAAATTGGAGGAGGTGATGGATGCGTTGCAGGAGAAGTATGGAAAGAATATAATCCACAAGGGCGAATGAATTCGAGATGGGTTAAAACGGAAAAAACTGTCTCCATAAATATGTCATAATTTGACATATACCCGGCTTATACTCAGCCCGGATGTGACACAATGAATAACACTGCCACCCGCTTGATCACTCTTATTTTCCTGCTACAGAACCACCCTAACCAGAAGGCTTCGGAACTAGCTGAAAAACTTGGTGTCTCGCTGCGGACTATCCACCGTTATTTCGATATGCTCGAAGAAATGGGAATACCCATCTATGCCGAACGTGGACCATACGGCGGGTTCTCGCTCGTGCGCGGCTATAAAATGCCGCCACTCGTCTTCACACTCGAGGAAGCAGTTTCCCTCGTTTTGGGAACTGGCATGGTGGAGGAATTATGGGGCGAGTTGTATCGTGAATCAGCGCGGGGAGCGTTGGCGAAATTGGAGAACTTACTGCCCGAAGAGCAAGTCCGCGAGGTTGCCTGGGCACGGGGATCTCTGGTTGCTACGGGAATGCACCGATCCGACCTTGCAGCCCTGACCCCAACACTGGAGAAATTACGCCGTGCCATACGTGAACATCGCATTGCGGGTATGAACTACCAGAGCAACCAACTACCCCACCCCACACAACGCAAGCTTGACCCCTATGCGCTCGTTCATCGCTGGGGCTGGTGGTACGTGATCGGATTCTGCCACCTGCGGAAAGAAATTCGCACCTTTCGCGTTGATCGCATTGCAGAGATCATTTTGTCGGATGCCGTGTTTACCACCCCAGCCGAATTCGATCTTCAGGCCCACCTCAAAAACGAGCTGCAAGCGCAAATCCAGGTCAGACTGAAGGTGGAAGCCGATTCCAGCCACATGGTAACTGGAAATCACTCGTACTGGGAAAGCATTGAAGAGCGCTCGGACGGTTCAATGATCGTTACATTTTCTGCACCGACATTGGAATGGGCGGCAAGTACGGTACTGGCGTATGGACCTGCTGTCGAAGCCCTGGAGCCTCCTGAACTACGCCGCATGGTGGCAGAATGGATCGAAACCATGGCAATGACCTACAAATCCAAAAAGGATATTAAAAATGAACGATAGGACCACCGAATGGCTCCTGCAAGGTGATGCGTGGATCCAATATCGAACCCGCGTTGAACTGCTTGGGCAGGCAGAAACCGACCCGCAGGTGAGTTCAGCGCGCGAGGCAATGCTGACTGATGCAAAAGTCCAATCCCTGCTGGCTAACTTGATGGATTGGCCAGGTTCTATTTTGAACAGCCATAAATCCGCCAGCCAGTCTTTTCACAAACTGGCATTCATTGCAGATTTGGGATTAACCGTCAGAGACTCGCCTGTGAGGGAAATCGTAAAAAAGGTTATGGCGCATCAATCCCAACAAGGTCCCTTTCAATTAATCACAAATGTCCCAAAACACTTTGGCGGCAGCGGACAGGATGAATGGGCCTGGGCATTGTGCGACGCACCTATCCTGGTATCTGCACTTATTAAAATGGGATTGGACAATGAAAAACGCGTACAAACAGCGGTCAAGTTCCTTGATGAACTTGTCCGAGATAACGGCTGGCCTTGCACTGTCTCACCTGAATTGGGGAAATTCCGTGGACCTGGGAGCAAGGAAGACCCCTGCCCGTTTGCGACCCTGGCAATGCTTAAAGTGTTGTCCCGTGTGCCCGAACTGCGGGAGAGTAAATCCTCAAAAATTGGCGTGAACACTTTGCTCACACTCTGGGATAAAAGCAGGGAACGCCATCCATACATGTTCTTCATGGGCACAGACTTCCGCAAATTGAAAGCGCCGTTGTTCTGGTACGACATCCTGCATGTATTGGATATTTTGAGCCAGTTCACATGGGTGTGGAATGATAAACGCTTCAAGGATATGCTTACCGTGGTCGAAACCAAAGCGGATGGTAACGGATGGTACGTTCCTGAATCCGTATGGATGGCGTGGAAAGATTGGGATTTTGGACAAAAGAAAATACCATCGAGAGGGCTGACATTCTTCGTCCAGCAAATTATAAAAAGAGTCAATTCGTGAGGAAACCATGGAAACCAAATTTGAGATCAAAACCATAGATGCTGGCAATATAGATGAAAGCGGTTTTTTTTGCTACATGAGTAAACGCAAGGAGCCCGGCTACAAAATGAAGCGGGACTGGCTCGATGCACGATTTGCCGAAGGACTGAAGGTTAAAATTCTGCACGAGAATGGCGGACGTGATACAGCCTTCATCGAATACATCCCGGGTGAATATGCCTGGAGGGCAATACATGCTGCGGGATATATGGTCATTCATTGTCTTTGGGTTGTGGGAAAGGGCAAAGGCAAAGGCTATGGGCGCCGATTGATCGAGGAATGTGTGCAAGACGCACGCGCTCAAAAGATGAAAGGCGTCGTCATGCTGACGAGTGACAGAACATGGCTGGCGGGCAGGGAAATTTTCGATCGCAATGGTTTCAAGGAGGTGGATTCAGCGCCAACACCTTTTCATTTGATGGCGCTGCGATTTGGGTCGGCGCTTGAACCGAGCCTGCCTAAAAATTGGGACGAACGCGCCCAGGCATTTGGCAGCGGTCTGACTGTCATCCGCACGGCACAGTGTCCATACATCGAAAATGGCACAAAGGACATCCTTGCCTTTGCAAAAGAAAAGGGTATACGCGCCAGGTCGGTTGAGTTGAAAACCGCGCAGGAAGTACAGGAGCAATCCCCTTCTGCCTACGGTATTTTTGGTACGGTTCTGGATGGGCGGTTACTCGCCTATCAATATCTGCTGCAAAAAGACTTTGAAAGACTACTACTGGAAAGAAAAAATGGAAACTAATATAAAAACACTTGATCTTAAGAAGAAATTTAAAAATCTGTACCAGCCCTCCGCCAAAAAAATCGAAACCGTCCAGGTTCCAAACCTGCAGTTTGCCATGATCGACGGCGCAATTGAAAAAGGCTCGGAGCCAGGAAAGTCGCCGTCATTTGCTGACTCCACTCAAACGCTGTACGGGCTTTCGTACACGCTGAAATTCATGTTTAAGAAGCGCAAGACCGACGCGGTGGATTATCCTGTCATGGCATTGGAGGGCTTGTGGTGGGTGGAAGATGGCAACTTCGACATCCGCGTGAAAGATAATTGGTTTTACACGCTGATGATGATGCAGCCCGATGTCGTCACGCAGGAAATCTTCGAAGAAGCCCGTGAGCAAGTCCGCAAGAAGAAAGGTGATTCGCCGTTCTTATCCAAAGTAAGACTTGCCCACTTTGAAGAGGGTCTGTGCGTGCAGACCATGCACATCGGTCCGTACGCCACCGAACCTGAAACGCTCGACCGCATGAAGGAATTTATGCGGGAGAATGGCTTTCAGGATAACGTGGGCCCCAATGGCAAGCACCACGAAATCTACCTGAGCGACCCGCGCAAGGCAGCACCCGAAAAGATGAAAACAGTGCTGCGTCACCCTGTGGTCCGGAAGTAACCACGGCAGTCGTTATACGTAGAGATTAAGATCATCCAATTAAAAGGAGAAAAAATGGTTCATCTGGTGTATTGTGACGACAAAGAGGAAGTCCTCGAAAAAATTCTTGGCGGCAAGAAAACCATGGTGGTTCGAGGAGCCGCTGGCAAAAAGATACCGCACAGCAGGGTCTTCGCGAGTGAGACATTGTACTTTATGAAAAAAGGCACAGGGCAGATTACCGCCACGGCAACTGTCAAGGCGGCGAAAAATTACGTGAAGCTTTCCGAAGAAGAAATAACAAAAGTATTGGAAGACAATCAAAAAAAATTAAACCTGACAGATCGCCAGAAGGAAAGATGGCATAAGAAATGTTTGTGTCTGGTTGAGTTCGACCATGTCAGGGAAATCCCGCCGCTGGCGTTCGACCATCAAGGCAATATGGATGACTGGCTGATTATCGAAAAAATCGAAGACGTGGTTGTTGGAACAAGCATTAAATTCGATTATGAAAAGTCAAAATTCAAGTAAAGGCTTTGCTTGAAATGGTTTCACACAAAACAGGAGTTACGTTTGAGAAAAAGGAAATAATAGTCAAAATTCCAGCGGACATGCTGGCTCCCTGTGGAATCACCTGCGCCGTTTGCTATGCGCAACTCCGAAAGAAGAAATCCTGCCCGGGATGCCGGGGAGAGGATGTCAACAAGTCTGAACATTGCAGGAAATGCAAAATCAAAGAATGTGCCATGCGTCAGGGATTCAATTATTGCTGCGAGTGTCCTTCCTTTCCCTGCGCCACCATTAAGCGGATTGATAAAAGTTACAGGCTGAGATACCATGTCAACCTGATCGAGAATGGTGTCCGCGCCAAAACTGTGGGAGCAGAACAACATCTGCTCGAAGAAAAGGAAAAGTGGACATGCACCTATTGCGGGGGCATCATCTCTCTGCATGACCGCGTCTGTCCGGAGTGCGGAAAGCCAATGTAACGATATGGGGGAAAAGATATAATATCTTCATGTATTATTGTTGCAACCAGCCGCTCAAAAAGAATTGATCTTAAAAGTGATGGGAGAATGATATGAAATGTTTTTTTCACCCCGAGGTGCCCGCCATTGGAGTATGCAAATATTGTCAGCGCGGGTTGTGCCTTGATTGCGCCGCCATTGTTGACGATGTGGTCGCCTGCAAACACCGTCATGAAAATGAAGTCCAACAATTGGGACAACTTGCGGCACGCAACCTATTCCAATCCAAACGAGTCAGTTCAGCCTACATGCGTAACGCCATTTTCTATGGCCTGGTGGGCGTGCTGTTTGCGGGCTTTGGTTTGGTCCAATATCGTTTTTTGGGACTGCAAGCCATGTTCTTTATGATGATCGGGTTGTTCCTGCTTTACGCGGCGGGGGCAAATTACTTCGAAGGTAGAAAGCATAAATAGGCTTTACGATATTTCAAATTCAGGAAAACAAAAATGAAATCAAAGAATTCCATGCTCTTTTCGGTGCTCGCTTTGCTGATCCTTGCGGCAGTTGCGGGTTATGTCTATTTCAGCTTGCAGGGAGCAGAGTCAGCGGGCGGCGAACAGCCCGTTGCGTTGATTCCGCTTGCCGGTACAGTTGCAGACGCATCTGCGGAAGTCTCAGGCCTGGCATGGTATGGTGATTCACTGGTCCTACTGCCGCAATACCCCGAACGATTTGGAGATGGGGATGGAATGTTGTTTGTCCTCCCCAGAGCAGATATCTTGAATTATCTC
>JAIFNG010000058.1 GCA_020047815.1 Anaerolinea sp. | reverse complement strand
GTCGGCAGGAATAAGATCAGGCTAAGGAGATGAGTATTGAGGAAATCCATCGTGCGCTCCTATGCCAGCAGTAAAAAGTAAACGAGGCCGCCGACCACAAAGAGGACAGCCATTGAGAGAAGCAGGTACTGCTGGATGCGACCCGTTTGAATGGGACGAAGATTCTTTCCGATCCAGTAAGTGACATCTGCGGAACCGTCACCAAAGAAGCGATTGACAACCGGCACATCAAAGTAATTGCGGATGGCAGAGCCAATTCCGCCTGTGGTGGGTCCAAAGATATGCAGGATGCCATCGATAAAGCCCTTGTCCATCCACCTGGAAACGAATACCTCGGAGAACCAGGTGACGGGCTTGATGAAAAGAAAATCATACGCTTCATCGAAATAATATTTGTTCTTGAGCAATGGGATCTGCAGTTTATCCTGTTCAACCGACTGGACGTTACGGTACGCAAGCCAGCCAAAGAACAAGCCGCCAAGCGCCACACCCAGCGAGGTCAATAAGGGCCAAATGCTGAATTCCAATGCCTCGGGATGTTCAGCCAATGTGCCGCCCACGAATTCATGGAACCAGTTGGGGAAGATCCCGCCGAAGAGGGGGAAATGTTCGGGGATGCCGACCCAGCCGTACGTTACGGCAAAGAAGGCAAGAACCATCAGCGGCGTGGTCATGGTCCAGGGAGTCTCGTGCGCGTGTTCAGCTTCCTTGGTACGCGGTTCGCCAAGGAAGGTCAACGTAATCTGGCGCATGGTGTAGAAGGCGGTCAGGAACGCAGCCACTGCGAGGGTGATGAATACAACCCAATGACCGTGACCAAAAGCGTCGGCGAGGATCTCATCCTTCGACCAGAAACCGGCGGTGATGATCGGGAAACCAGAAAGCGCAAAACCACCGATGAGGAATGTCCAGAAGGTGATCGGCATCTTCTTCCTTAAGCCGCCCATGTTGAACATATCCTGCGGGTCAACATGATGGTTGCCCGTGTGAAGCACCCCATGCTCCATGCCATGAATGACAGAACCAGAGCCGAGAAAAAGCAGGGCTTTGAAGAAGGCATGTGTAATAAGATGGAAGACAGCAGCAACATAAGCACCAATGCCCAGGGCGGCGATCATGAAGCCAAGTTGTGAAATCGTGGAGTAAGCCAGGACGCGCTTGATATCGTTTTGGGCGACAGCGATGGTCGCGGCGAAAATTGCCGTGAACGCACCAATAAAGGCGACCACGCTCATGGCAGTAGTCAGTTCATGCCCATGGAAATCAGCTGTGAGGAGCGGGAACATGCGAATGACCGCATAAACACCCGCCGACACCATGGTTGCCGCATGGATCATGGCGGAAACCGGGGTGGGACCTTCCATCGCGTCGGGAAGCCAAACGTGCAGGGGCCATTGTGCCGACTTGCCTACGGTACCAATAAAAAGCAAAAGCGCGATCATGCCAGCGGCAGATAATCCGAAGACACCTGTGGGAATGACGGCCAGTGTATGCAAAACTTCCTCAGTGAAAATCTCACGGAAGGAAAGGGTGCCAGTCGCGCTGTACAGGAAGGCGATACCCAACAACATGAACACATCGCCGATGCGGGTGGTCATGAAGGCTTTGACACCGGCAGCGCGGGCGGAAGGCTTGGCGTACCAAAACCCGATCAGCAGGTAGGAACACAAGCCCATGATCTCCCAACCCACAAAGAGGGTGAGCAAATTATCAGAGAGGACGAGTGTGTACATACCGAACGCGAACAAACCGATAAACGCAAAGAAGCGTGAGTACATCGGCTCGACCGAAAGCACAGTATGCTTATGACCATGTTCATCGGCCACCGTTGCGCCATGCGGCGGCAAGCCCATATGGTCGTGGTCGCCTGCGGGCTGGCCAAAATTATGATAGCCAACGCTATAGAGGAAGATCATAAAGATCGTCCAGGCCACAAAGAATAAAACTGCGGCAGTGGTGGGGTCGACCAGCACACCGACCTTCAACCAGGTATCGCCTGTCGGCAGCCAGTTGATCGAAGATGCGAAGGGATGCTCGCCAAGATGTTCCACGCCAAGCGCGCGGACAAACACGATCATGCTCCCCAACCATGAAAGGAATGCCGCCCCGACACCCACGCTGTGGCTTAATGCTTTATTTTTATTTGTGAATAACACAATCAAAAAGAAAGCCAGCAAAGGCGGAAGCGGGATTAACCAAATAAGAGTTTCAGTCGTCATAAAGATACCTCGTTACAGAACCCGGATATTTTACGAAACACGCCGCACGTTCGAGAAAACCATGCCGCGTGATCCGTGGGTTTTACCATTTCAACAAGTCAAGTTCTTCCGCAACCACCGTATTGCGACGGCGATAAACAGAGATCACCAAAGCCAGACCTACAGCCACTTCCGCTGCAGCGACGGCAAAGACGATGATCGTAAACACCTGTCCAGCCATCAAAGAGACATCACCGTAACGCCAGAACGCCACGAGATTGATATTCACTGCGTTGAGCATCAATTCAACGCCGAGCAAGATCGCTACTGCATTCCTGCGTGCCAGCACACCAAACAAACCAATGCTGAAAAGTCCAGCCGCCAGGATCAGATACCATGAAAGAGGAATCATCAATGCCTCCTATTTTTTATTGAACGCGAGATAGACCGCGCCAACCAATGCCGCAAGCAGTAAAACGGATGCGACTTCAAACGGCAGGACATAGCCCACAGGCGAGGTTAATGCGCCGCCCAACTGTTCGATCGCATCAAAACCTGACGGGATGGCAGATGCGGTCTTCGAGAAGCCACTCCAACCCTGGAGCAGGAAAGCCAGCCCCGCGAAGGTCAACACAGCCATCAGCGCACCTGCCCACCAGTTCTTATTCAACGCGGCGCCCGTATCAGCCGCCTGACGGCGGGTAAGCATGACCGCAAAGATAAAGAGAATGGCAATTGCGCCAATGTACACTACAACCTGCACAACCGCCAAAAAGCCCGCATTGAGCAACGTGTAGAGAATTGCCACACCGAAGAGCGCCGCAACCAGCCACAAGGCCGCGTGGACAAGGTCCCGGACCGTCACAACCAGCAAGGCAGACAGAAGCGTAGCTGCCCCAACGATTAAGAAAATAATTTGTTCTGCTGTCATAAGTTACTCCATCATCGTCATCCCCGGGCACCAGGTCTCAAAATGCAACACCTGCTGCAGAGGACGAAATTATTAGTGATGAGCCTCCACAACCTGCTTCACGCCTTCCACCCGCTCGCGCTCCTTTTTACCCGTGGACCGAACGACTTCCAACGAGACCCAGGCTACAACAATATTGGCAAGGATCATGCCAGTGACGTAGAGCCAGCCATCCGCACCACGCAGAAGAGCATTCATCAATGCAGTCACCATCACAAGAGTGAAGGCAACGGGGGTGAGAAATTTCCAGTTGAAGGCGAGCATCTGATCGATCCGAATACGCATCACGGTGTATTTGACCCACATAATGACCCAATACCCAACCAATGCCTTGAAGAGAATGATGGCAATGGCAAGGAAGGGAGAGACCAGTTCCAAACCAAAGAAGCGATAACCGCCAAAGAACATGATGGCCCAGAAACCGCCAAATGTGAAGGCGTGCAAAAGTTCTCCGGCATAGAACATACCAAATTTCATTCCTGAATATTCGATATTGTAACCAGAGACCAGTTCTGATTCACCTTCGGCCAGGTCAAACGGTGCACGTCCCAGTTCGGCAATCGCCGCGATCAGGAAGATCAACGCCGCCAGAGGTGAAAACAACACAAACCAGATATCCTGGCTTTGGACGATGGCATTCATGCCCATGGAACCCGAAAAGATGGTCGGGATGAGCATAACCGCAAGCATCGGAACCTCAAACGAGATCATTACCGCAACCTGACGGAATGCGCCGATCACTGAGAATTTGTTATTCGACGACCAACCTGCCATAATAATGGAGAGTGTGCCAATTGAACCGGCGGCGATAATGAACAGCAAGCCCGAATTCAAATCCACACCGAGCATGACGGGAGCCAGCGGCACGACCGCCCACAGGATCAGCACGGACATCATGGAAAGCATTGGCGCAATGTTGTAGACGATCTTATCTGCGCCAGCCGGTGTAGTGTCTTCCTTGATCAACAACTTGATAATGTCAGCAAAAGGCTGGATCAAGCCAAAAGGTCCGAGGCGGTTCGGTCCGAGGCGGTCTTGAAAACGAGCCACCACCTTGCGTTCGATCCAGACCAGGAGGATATCTATCACCATCAAGATCAGGATCAGGACAAATATGCCAAGGAAAACCACCAGCACATGAGCAAAAACATCGTTCATACCCCAGCTGACAAAAATACCTGTCAACCAATCTGAGGCAACTTTCAGAGGGTCATTCAAAAAATTCATAAATCACTCCTGTTTGCACCCACCCTTACCCCTCCAAATTGGGAGCGGGGGGTGAGGCGAGGGGGTTTCTTTATTACACAAATAAAAGGCTGAAAGGAAATAAATCCATTCAGCCTTTTATTTTTTATCCTGGGAAATTAAACCCATTCCAACATCCCTTTGCGCCATGTATAAACAAGTCCAGCGATCAGGATAAGGATGAAGACAATGCCTTCCACAACAGCAAACATTCCCAACTGTCCCAGTTTTACAGCCCAGGGAAAGAGGAAAACAGTTTCCACGTCAAATACGAGGAATACCAATGCAAAAATATAGTACTGGGCTTTGAACTGCACCCAACCTTCACCAATGGGTTCAATGCCACACTCGTAGGTTGACTGCTTGATCGGATTGGGTTTCTTGGGTCCCAAAATCCACGCGACGCCAATTGCGCCAACTGGAATGATCAAGCCGACAATAAAAAACAAACCAATATAAAGCCACTCGTTCATTTACATGCTCCGTGGGGAAATGTTTTGATGTCCCGTAACTGCCATGGTTCTTAACACAACAAAGACCTGTGAGGTACGGCACAAGCGGGAAAATTGTACCATACAGGATAAACCAGCCTCAATGATTGTATGTCAATTTTTCAGGTGATATTTGTCATATATTTTGGGTCAGCACCATAGATTTCAGAACCTTTGTGAAAAATTTCTCTACCTGAAATGTAAAACAGGGTTCCAACTTTTTTATTTCCTTCTTCTCCTCTTGAACAGGAACCTGAGGATATCTTCAATAAATGGAAATCCCAGCACCCCGCCGACAACTGATCCGACCACCCCAGACATTCGGGCCACGTTGACAGACAATCCAAAGAAATCCACCACCTGGATTTCGATAATCTGGGCAGATAAGGCAATTCGACTCTGCTCCTGGGTTGATCTGTCTGCAAAATTCAAGTGCAGCCAGACCGTGCCACGGTAGATCCCAACCTCTTGAGGGCGAATACTCCAATAAAATGTTGCGGATTGTCCCGGTTTGAGCGGCTCATAGATCGATTCGGCAGGTTGAACCTGCATTCCCGCCAGATCAAGGCGCGCCTCAGCGGTGACATTGTGCGTTTCATATAAGTCTGGAATTTTAATCGTCTCCCCCACTACCACGTTGCCTTCAATTTCCGCTGTCGGTGTGATATGCCCCAGATCATCGACCTCCAAAGTCAGACGGATGATATCCCCCTCCACGCCGGCGCGCATTTTGGACGGAAACTCCAAAGTCAGGCGGCGGGTTTCAGGAATGGCAGGCGGAATAAAGACTTGAGCTGGTTGAGCCGTAGGCTCAGAGATTTGAGGGGGCTGGTATGTGGGCGCTGCTGCAGGTTGCGTTGACTCGGCGGCAGGTTCGGGTGCGGCTGGCTCGGGCATGCCCTGTGACGCACATGCAGAACCGGCAAGAACCATAACCAGCCCAAAGAGAAGTAATGTGGCATGAAGGGAAATGGCATTTGTTTTCATGGCACAGGCAGCTGCATTTCAGTCGGCGCAATGGGCTGGATGCGGGTTTCACGCGGGTTGGGTGCATATCCCCATATTAAAAGAGCGATCGAAATCGTCAGGATCAGAATTGAAAAAAGAAAGTAAATACGTTTTTTCATTTTATTTATCCCTCCCTCATTTCTGAGGGAGGGGATTTCAGGCAACGATCAAAGCATTACTCGACAGGAATTTCCTTGTAGACCTTGTCCACATCAATACCCTGACTCTTGCGATAGGCACTAAAGCCAAAGTAGATCGCTGCAGCCAATCCGTACATGAGGATCATAAATAGCATCGAAGTGCTATTTTGCCAGCCAATACCGTAAAGATAGCCGGGATCCCAGAACCAGACGACCAACAGCCAGTCGAGGAAGGCGAAGAATACCAACCCCGCGCCAACCATCACCGGCAGTTTGTCGCCTGCAAGCACCTTACCTCCAACAAAGACCACCACATAACCAAGCAGCCAAACGTTGAGGATGCTTAAGACTGCAACCAAAGCGATCATCGCCTGCGTCAAGCCTGTCTGGTCACCCCACAAAGCGAAGACCTGCCCGGCATAGGTGTACATCAAATAGATCAGGTATCCTGCGGTGCCGGTAAATAAAGCCATGGTCACCCAGCCCAACCAGGACGGCAGAACATAGGGAGAAATGGGAGATCCGTCAAAAATCTCCTTCTGACGCCAGGGCAACAGAATTGCTGCGAAAGTAGTGCCAAAGAAAGTAATCGCAATGACCAGTGTTGCATCAAGGACAATGGATTTAAAACTAAAGATATCGTAAGCGTAGAAATATGAAATGAGGATGGACGGAAGCACCATCAAAAGCAGGGCATTGACCGGGGTCTTGGAGCCGGGCTGAATTTTGGAAACCCACTCGGGCAACATGCGGTCGAGGGCCGCGGCGAAGATCACGCGGGTTGATGATAGAAATACCGTGCCTGACCAGCCAAACCACCACATACCCACCAGGAAAATGACCAAAATTTGCAGGGCGCGGTTTCCGGTCAGGAAAGTGGCAAACTGTACCGGATAAGGCCAAACAGGAATGGGAACCTCGGTGCCATAGAAGACATTACTCCAGAAGGCACCGTTGGCGTTAATATAGAAATCCCAGCCCATGGTCTTGTTGATCAGGGCAAAGAAGACCAGGGCCAGACCAGCGGTGACAATGATCGCCGATGCCATACCCCAGAAATTGCGCTTGTAATCTGATGCACCGCGCACTTCACCATATAGGGTGGAACCCCAGTTGGGCCACAAATTAAAGAAGACCATCATGGGGATCATTGCCATGCTGGCACCCAGGGCAACCGACCCCAACGGTCCAAAGGTGGTTCCAGCAGCCTGTCCGGCAGCTATCGTGGCGGCGTAGTAATCCATTTCAGGCAAACCGTAAAGAAGCGGCAAATTCGAATTCAGCCCGGCGATGAACGCCTCTTTATTACCAAACAATAACATGCCGAAAACAATTAAGAGTCCAAGCGACCCCATAAAGAAACTTGCCTTCTGTACGCGCGCATACCACTTCATACCAACAGCGATATAAACGAAGACAATGGCACACACAGATAACATGCCGACCAGCAAACCTTCGCTGGTGCCGGTGAACCAAAGGGCGGTTTCGGGCGCGCCGAGGAGGGCAGCCATGGGCGTCAGGAATTCATAAGTCAGGATTTGACCATAAAGCGGAACCCAAAGCCAGAGGATGAACCACCAGCCGGTAATGCTGAGCAGGAACCCAACTCCCCGTCCCAAAATACGGCTCTGCCAGACGTAATCACCACCCGCGCGCGGCATGGCGGATATCAGGCTGGCATAAACGATCACCTCGAAAATGGTGAAGAAACCGCCCACCACCACCGCTGTACCAAGGCTGCCGCCAAAATACCAGCAGTATGAAAAAATGAACAAACCCAGGGTGACAAGGTTGATGGAGAACGTGGCATAAATAAATGCATCAAAAATCGACCAAGCCCTTACCAACCCGCTTGCTTTGCGAACGAACAAAGAGACTTCACTACTCATCAGGATCTCCTTAAATATATTTTTGCCTGGTGCCCCACATGGGGGCATGGGATCGAACTTTCAATCAAGTCTGTTTGCAAGCCTTCGCTACCACCTGGTCTTCATCAATAGGCTGCCTCCTTTTTTTGTCACATACAGGCTATCCCGTGGTCAAAACGTAATTGCCGACTTTTTGCGGCTTGAGGTCAACGATCGCACCGTGCAGCATGCCCTGCTCATACATACTGCCGGGGTTGATACAGAGAGTCTTCTTATATTTGCGGGTACCCTTGCCTTCGTGGATGTGGCCATGCAAACCCAGCAGAGGCTGATATTTTTCAAGCACAGCCAGCACCGACTTACTGCCAACCGGCACGAGGGAACGTCCCGCGTATGTGGGTCGCAGATCCTTGGTCAGTTCGGGAGCTTCGTCGAGTCCGCTGCCATAGGGCGGCGCGTGTAAATTAAACACGGCATTTGATGGATTCTTTGCCTTCCCGATGACTGCCTCGAGCCGCGTCAACAGTACTTCATCCGGTTCTTCGCGGTGTGTATCCCAGGGAGTGGGGTTAGCCCAGCCTGAACTGACCATTTCATGATGTTCATCAAGTTCAACAACCTGCCCCTCCACGCTTCGCACAAGTTTGGAGGCCGCAATTACCGCATCCACTTCGAACACGTCGTCATTACCGGGGCAAACGTAACACCGGATTCCCGTGCCAGCCAATTTTTGGTCGGCATATTCCATCCAACGTTCGAGGGTTTTCAGAACCTGTACGAGAAAAAGTTCATCTGATTTTCCAGGTGTGGTCGAGATCTCCACCACTTCGTCCGGGGTCGTGATGTAGGGATAGTAGCCGCGATTCTGAATATTGGCAGCCATTTTATCCACTTCCTCTTTCCCATTCAAAAAGGACTCCTGCTCAAGCAGGGTGACTTTGTATTTGTCATTTCCCTGAGCAATGATCGGGATAATGGCTTTACCAGTCATGTCACCACCCAAAATAAGGACATCCGCTTCGTAAAACTTTCCGGCACTTATAAATTTCTTCCAGCAAATTTCAGATCCATGCACGTCTGTGGCGAAAAACAGTTTCATGAAACTCCTCGTTGGCGCTTAAGTCGCTCTTCCCGACGCCGAGAAAGCGCTTGAGCATTGATTGGTTAAAATAATACAGATGAATTCATGGGAATCAATTCCCGGCTGACTCTAAACATATTCATAGCACAATATGGACAGGAGGCAACCTGCCTGCAAGATTAGCTTTCCCCGCGTTAATAGTAACTCCGAACCGTGAACGTCTATTGCAAAATATGATGTAGTCACATATCAATCCTTTGGCGTGGAATGTGGCTTGCAAAGAAGGTGCCGGTACTGGTTAATTATACCCTTCCAAAAAAAGATTGCAACCATTTTTCACTAACAAAAATTACCCATCCTGCGATGGGCTTTTCAAGGGTGAGGAACTGAAGAAGACTACCCGTTTCTGGTCAACAAATCAGAGAGCAGGTAACCCAGGTACCCGGCACGCTCATGCTGTTGTAACAGGGAGGAAACCGTCCAGTGGACGGCTACAAAAATAAAGTACATGAGCCGCAACCCTCGTTCTCCAGATTTCATAGATGGGATAAGTATAGGTTCAGGGTATTAATAGCGTGTTGTAAAGGCATTAAGAATGAATTAAATTATGGAAAAACCAGTCCGCCCAACTGGAGGACTGTGCTCATATTGATTCAATTTTCATGACATTTGTTACAACAACAGAAAATCAGTTTGGTTGTAGAATTGAATGGTCATTGGAAACCGAATGGCTATATGTATTCGTTGCATGAGCCAGGATCGCTAACCAGAATAATTTGACGTAAATTCAAATCACAGGAGACCAAATGACCCATCCCTACCCCCCCGAACCCTTTCGTATCAAAGTAGTTGAATCAATCCGCCTCATCTCACCCGCTGAGCGTGAAGCCGCTTTAAAAGAGGCAGGCTACAACCTGTTCTCCATGAAAGCCGAAGACATGTTCATTGACCTGTTGACAGACTCAGGCACAGGCGCGATGAGTTCCGAGCAATGGGCGGCGATCATGCGCGGTGATGAATCCTACGCAGGTGCGCGCTCGTTCCATCGTTTGAAAGCGGCTGTTGAAGATATTTTCGGATTCAAATATTTTGTCCCGACCCACCAGGGACGCGCCGCCGAGAATATTCTAGCCGCGTGCCTGGTCAAGCCGGGAATGTACATTCCCAGCAACATGCACTTCGACACCACCGACGCCAACATCCGCGCCCGCGGCGGACGCCCAACCAACCTGGTGATCGACGAAGCCTTCGATATTAATGATCCGCATCCGTTCAAGGGCAACATGGATATTTCCAAACTGCGCGGTTTCATTGAAAAGACCGGGGCAGAGAAAATTCCATTCGGAATGATGACCGTCACAAACAACGCTGGAGGCGGTCAGCCCGTCTCAATGAAGAATCTCAAAGAGGTTGCGGCAGTCTATCGCGAATACAAGATCCCATTTTTCATTGACTCTGCCCGCTATGCCGAGAACGCTTATTTCATTAAACTGCGCGAAAAGGGCTATGAGAACAAATCTATCATTGAGATCGCACGCGAGATGTACGAGCTGGCTGACGGCATGACCATGTCGGCCAAGAAGGATGCGATCGTTAACATCGGCGGTTTGCTGTGCCTGAACGACGAGATGCTGTTTCAGAATGTCAAAAACGAATTGATCCTGCGTGAGGGTTTCCCCACATACGGCGGACTTGCCGGGCGCGATCTTGACGCGATGGCTGTCGGCTTATATGAAGGACTTGATGAAGCATATCTCGCATCCCGCCTTTCACAAACCGCCTACCTCGCAGGGCGCCTCAATGACGCGGGCATTCCCACCATCCAACCGGCAGGCGGACACGCCGTTTATCTTGACGCTGCGCATGTATTCCCAAATATCCCCCAAAGTGAATTTCCCGGTCAGGCATTGGCTGTTGAACTGTATCGTGAAGGGGCAATTCGCGGCGTTGAAATCGGGTCGGTCATGTTTGCCTATCCCGACCCTGATTCAGGCAAAATGATCCATCCCAAACTGGAGTTGTTGCGCCTTGCCATACCCCGTCGCACCTACACGCAAAGCCACATGGACTATGTTGCTGATTGCGCTGCACGGATCAAATCCCGGGCGGATAAGGTAAAAGGCTACAAATTCACCTACGCCCCCGAACTGCTCAGGCACTTCACGGCAAGGTTCGAGCCGGTGTAATCCGTATCCCAAACCCAATGCAGGGGCGGATCGCGATCCGCCCCTGTCCATGAAATGGCGACAACGAGGAAATTATGATCCCCAATCAATGGTACGCCATTCTAGAATCGAACGAAGTCAAAAAGGGACGTCCCATCGGCTTCACACGGATGGGAGAGAAAATGGTCGCGTGGCGAAATCTCAGTGGTCAAGTGACCGTAATGAGCGATCTGTGTCCACACCGCGGTGCGGCTCTAAGCGCGGGGGAAATTGCGGGTGATCACATTCAGTGTCCGTTCCATGGCTTTGAATACAATACTTCGGGAGACTGTCAATTCATCCCTGCCCATGGAAAAAGCTCCCAGCCTCCCAGAGCCATGCACGTCAAGACCCACCCAACACAAGAAGAACATGGTTTTATTTATTTGTGGTGGGGTGATCCGCTAAAAGAGTATCCGCCTCTCCCGTGGTTTGAAAATATTGATGAGCAGATGGTTTCCTCAACCATCAAAAAACACTGGGCAAATCACTACGCGCGCGCCATTGAGAACCAACTTGATGTGGTACACCTGCCCTTCGTCCATCACAACACCATCGGACGCGGCAACAATACCCTGGTCAATGGTCCTGTAGCCAAGGAAGTGAAAATCGCCACTGGCGGTTATCGTCTTGATCTGTGGGTGGACAATCAACCTGACCAAAATCAAAAACCACTCAAGCGGGCAGAAATGCCCGAGCCAACGCGGCGTCCGCTGATCCAGTTTTACTTTCCCAACCTGTGGCAGAACTGGCTGTCAGACGACTTCCTTGTTTTCCTGGCCTTCGCCCCGATCGATGACCAGAACACCATGATGTACCTGCGCCAATATCACAAAATCCGTTTCCCGATCGCTCGCCAGCTGATCGAATGGCTGGGAGGACTCGGCAACCAGTACATTCTAAGGCAGGATGAAAGAGTAGTTATTACACAACGCCCGCCGCGCCCCGATCTTGAAAATGGTGAAATTCTCATCCCCGGCGACTATCCCATCGCGCTCTATCGCAAACGGCGGCGGGCATTGATCGATGGAAAAGAAGAGTAGATGCACCAATCGTCATTCGTCAGTGGTTCAGCCTGCTGACGAAATTTTTTATAAAAGAGAGAGCCAAATGACACGGCTAGTTGCACTTGGAAGCCTTGCAGCCTTATTTTTTAGCAGCACCTTCATCCTGAACCGAGCCATGAGTCTGCAAGGCGGTCATTGGGCATGGACATCCAGCCTGCGTTTTGGTTTTATGCTTATTTTCCTGGTCGTGCTTCTACTCATTAACCAGGGTAAGAAAGCGGTGGCCGATGTATGGGATGTCTTCCTGGAATACTGGCGTTTTTGGATACTGACAGGCAGCATCGGTTTTGGTGTTTTTTATTCCCTCATCACGTTCAGTTCACAATACGCTGCAGGCTGGGTGATCGCCACAACCTGGCAAATTACCATTCTAGCGACCCTGATCGTGTTGATCCTGTTTGGACATAAGGTCCCAACCACAGGGCTGATCTTCACAGGCACAATTTTTATAGGCATTATTCTGGTCAATATCGAACATGCGGCGTTGACCAGCTTCCGCGAAGCGCTGTTCAGCGCCTTGCCCGTTTTGGTTGCTGCGTTTGCCTATCCAATAGGGAATCAACTGGTGTGGGAGGCGCACATGGGACACGCCCGGTATATTTCCAAGATCAATCACCCCATTTTGAAGAATAGTATGGCGCGCGTCCTGCTGATGACAATAGGTTCGCTCCCTTTTTGGGTGATCGTGCTCCTCGCCAGTTCTCCCCCAGCCCCCACCAGCAGCCAGGTGCTCAGCACTGCGCTGGTTGCCCTGTTCTCAGGCGTGATCGCCACCACACTTTTCCTGTATGCCCGCCATCTTTGTCAACGACCCCACGAAATCTCGGCTGTGGATGCAACCCAATCGATGGAAGTGGTTTTCTCGCTGTTGGGTGAAATCATCCTCTTCGGAGGGGCAATACCGGGTCCGCTTGGATTGGCAGGTGTGGCGCTGACCATCCTCGGTTTGGTCGCAACCATGAGAATGCAGGTCCATTAAGAAACAGTAAAACTCCCAACCTCGAATATCTTTTCTCACAGAAAATATCAATATTTTAAGAGAAGTAACTGCTACAATAAAATGGAATTTAATCTATAGAGCCAACTTTAGCGATAGAAAATGGAGGAACCATGTTATCGAACGTTTCCCGCGGATTAACCTATGCCTGTGCTTTATTGTACGCAATACTTGGTGCGCTCTTATTCCTTCTTCCAGAACAACTTGCGGCTGTTTTTGCCTGGAAGGTATCTGCATTTGTGACTATGACAATCGGCGGCTGGAGCCTCGGCAACGCATGGCTGGCATACATCACCGCCCGCCGTTGGGAGTGGAGACTGGTCTACACATCGTTGATCTATTTATGGTTGTTTGGCATCGGCGAATTGATCGTGCTGTTCGTTTTTCGCGACAAGTTGAAACTTGCACATCCCATTGCATGGCTGTATTTCATCACCCTGATCGTCAATGCTGGCACGGCGTTCGCCGGCATTTTTGATTATATTCGCATTCGTCCCTCCAATCAGTTGAATGGCCAAGCCATTACAAAATTCCAAAGCCTGCCAGCAGCCGCGTTTGTGGTTTTCGTTGGTTTTTTAGGTTCGTATGGATTACTCGCACAGATCGGCGCGCCAGGCACCAATGCGGGCATTTTCCCTGAGGTGATGTCGCTATTTACCCTGCGCAGTTTTGGCGTTTTCTATTTCTCTCTGGCACTGGGGGTGGTCCCCTATTTTTGGGATAGGAGTCTGAATACTGTCCTGCATCATTCCTTTGCGGCATATGGATTGATCGTTTTCATTACAGCCGCCGCATTTAGGTACATTGGTCTCTTCGACTTTGCTGAACGCCCAGGCGGGCTGGCTTATTTTGGCGTGTATCTTGCGGTGGGCATTCCACTGACCTTGATCTTCATCAAATATGGCACAGGGGGCAAAAGGAATTAACTTCAAGCAGCAGCCCCTGAGAAATGCTCAGGGGCTGTTTTTATTATCGATTAAAATGAAATCCATGACCCACTGGCTTGACCCTCAACCCGAAAATGCTGATTCCCTGGCTGCATTAAATCTACATCCACTCGTTGCGCAGACTTTGCTACGACGCGGGGTCAGCCAGCCCGAAGCTGCCCGCGCATTTCTGCATCCCAATGATTTTCCCTCCACTCCTTTTCCTGAAATTGAAAAAGCGGTGGAGATCATTCATTGGTTTATACAAAGAAACGAGAGAATCTGCGTTTGGGGAGATTTTGATGTGGACGGACAGACCTCCACCGCCTTGCTGGTGCAGACCCTGCGGGTATTGGGCGCAAGTGTTGATTACTACATCCCAATTCGCGGTAAGGAAAGTCACGGGGTTCATATTGAATCGCTTAAACCAATCCTGGATAACGGCACCAGGTTGGTCATCACCTGCGACACTGGTATTACAGCCCACGAAGCCGTGGACTATGCCAACTCGCGCGGTGTGGATGTGGTCCTCACCGACCATCATGACCTGGGCGAGACGCTGCCGAAGGCAAAGGTGATCATCAATCCAAAGTTATTGCCAAAGGAACATCCGCTGGCAAATTTGGCAGGCGTAGGGGTAGCTTACAAACTGGCAGAGGCACTTTTAGGTGAAAGAGCAAAGATCGAAGGTCAAGACCTGCTCGACCTGGTGGCATTGGGATTAATTGCAGATGTGGCATTATTAAAAGGAGAGACCCGTTCGCTGGCGCAGAAAGGCATTCAAGCACTGCGGGAAACCAAGCGGCTTGGTCTGAAAGTCATTGCTGAGTTATCGGGCACCAACCTCGAAACACTGACCGAGGAGACCATCGGCTTTACCTTTGCCCCGCGTCTGAATGCACTCGGCAGACTGGGCGATGCCAACCCCGCTGTGGAGTTGTTACTGACCCGCGACCCCGCCCGCGCCCGTGTACTGGCCGCTCAGATCGAAGGATTGAATACCCAACGCAGGCTGCTGACGAGCCAGGTCTATCAAGCCGCGGAAGCACAGCTGCATGAAAACCCGGATTTGCTAACCGAACCTGCCATTGTCCTGTCACATCGCGGGTGGCCTGGCGGCGTAGTGGGAATTGTTGCCAACAAACTCGTTGACCGTTACCATAAGCCCGCAATCCTGTTGAACGAATCAGAGGACGGCATTTTACGCGGCTCGGCGCGTTCGATCGAGGGGTTGCACATCACCGAGGCCATCGCTTCTCAAAAAGCAATGCTGCGCGGATTTGGCGGACATCCCATGGCAGCAGGCATGGCTTTTGACGCGGATAAGTTACCGGAGTTCCGCCGCGGACTTGGACAGGCGATCGAAAAGCAACTCGGCGAAATTGTGCGGGAAGAACCTGCTTTGCAAATTGATGCATGGCTTGAATTAAGTGAAATAAACCTTGAGCTGGCAGGTTCATTGGAAGTGCTCGCACCCTTCGGGGCGGGAAATCCATCCCTGGTCTTGGCCTCTCGTGATGTGAAGATAAAATCCATTTCGACGATCGGAAAGACAAAAGAGCATTTGCGTTTGCATATTGAAGACGAGAAAGGGAACGTGCAAAGTATCCTGTGGTGGGGCGGCATGGGTGAGGATCTTCCTGAACCAGGAAGTAAATTTGACATTGCCTATTCCTTGCGTTCATCCACCTTTCGCGGACAGAAACAAGTCACTTTGCAATTTACAGATTTCAGAATAATACACGATGCAAATAAAACCATTGAAGTTAAAAAAGAGGGGTTTGAAATCATCGATTGCCGCTTAATGGCTGGCAGGTTCGACAACTTGAAGATCGGAACTTTAATCTGGGCGGAAGGTTCGGAGAAAGCGAAAGGAAAATCACGTTTTGACCTTCACCAGGCAGATGAGTTTGCAATCTACACAACTCCCCCATCCCCAGTGGAATTGCGGAAAGCGCTGGAAATTGTCAAACCACAAGTGGTTACCGTCTTTGCGATTCAACCTGCCGAAGAAAGACCCGAAGATTTTCTATCTCGTCTCGCAGGATTATGCAAATATGCGATCAATCAACGCAGCGGTAAAACAAGCATCCACGAACTGACAGCAGCAATGGCTTCCCATGACGCCGCGGTAATAATTGGGTTGAATTGGCTGGCAGCGGGAGGGCAGCTCTCAGTAAGCATTGAAGAAGATCTGGTCGGGTTATGGACGGAAAGCCACGATAAAAACCCATACCTTCAAGCAGAATTAATTATTGCATTGAAAGGGGTGCTCAGCGAAACATCAGCATACCGGAAATATTTTGCGGCTGTTAATCTGGCAACAATTTTAAAAAATGAAAATTGATGATCCCCTGATCGCTAAGGGTGCCCATACAATCGCCGTCAAATGGAGCACTCTGCGGGCTTTGCAGGTGTTGCATTGGCGGAACATGAAAAAATTAGAGAACACACGCGACCAGATGACAACCATGTCTAGTAAAATACATCCATGAAACGACAACTCCCCTATCACGGCTGGTGTTTTGTCTGCGGACACGACAACCCTCACAGTATTGGATTAACCTGGTATGTGAATGATAACGGCCTGATATCCGCGGAGTTCACCTTGAATGAGGCTCAGCAGGGCCCTCCGGGGCATGCGCACGGGGGGGCATCTGCTGCGATATTGGATGAAGCCATGGGGCTGGTAGTGTGGGCTGCAGGACATAAAGTGGCCGCAGTTAATTTGGAAATTAATTATCACAAGCCCCTTCCGTTAAATCAGCCCCTGACCCTCGAAGCGCGCATCACACAAATGGACGAGCGAAAAATTTTCTCGACTGGCGAGATCATACTGGCAGATTCAACTGTCGCCGTCAGCGGGCGGGGGATCTATGTCGTCGCGCCAAAACTGTTCGCAAGTGTCAACCTGGAAAGGGAGAATTCATGAAAACAATCGGATTGATCGGCGGGATGAGTTGGGAATCATCCATCGAGTATTATCGCATCATCAACGAAACAGCGAAGGAAAAATTAGGTGGTCTTCATTCGGCGAAGAGTTTGATGATCACGGTAGACTTTGCAGAGATCGAGAAGCTGCAACACGAAAACCGCTGGGATGATGCCGCGCAAATCCTCATTAAATGCGCGCAGGATCTGGAGCGGGGTGGAGCAGATTGCATTGTGCTTTGCACCAACACCATGCACAAACTTGCGAACCAGATCAGTGCCAGCGTGAACATTCCCTTCCTCCACATTGCAGATGCCACTGCAGAAAAAATCGTTTCGGAGGGAATTAACAAAATCGGTCTGCTCGGCACACGATTCACCATGGAACATGATTTTTACAAGAAACGGCTGATCGAGGACTTTGGGCTGACGGTGCTTATCCCAAACGAAACAGACCGTAATATCGTTCATCGCGTGATATATGAAGAATTAGTACAGGGAAAAATCATTGATGCTTCACGTGAAGAATACAAACGGATCATGGAATCCCTGATCACGCAGGGCGCGCAGGGAATCATCCTCGGCTGCACTGAAATCGAATTGCTGGTAAAACAACAAGACAGCCGTGTACCGCTCTTTCCGACAACAAAAATACACGCCATAGCCGCAATTGAGTATGCGTTGAAATAATGAAGCCAGCTGTTCTTCTACTCCTCCTGATCCTGATCACAAGCTCCTGTGCCGCACAACCCACCCAGTCACCGCCCCCTACAGCAGGTGCGCCATTTGTCATCACGCAGGAGAATAATCCGCACGCGCCAAGGATGGATGACCTGAGCCTGAAACAGGAAGGTGTGATCCTGACCTCCACCAGCCTTTCGGAGCGTTTTGACCTAAACCCCATACGAGCAGAACTTCATGTCCTGGGTTCCATGCCGAGCGTATGCAGTGAATTGCGTATTAAAGTCAACCCGCCCAATGATCAATATCAGATCAATATTGAAATTTACGGCGTCGCAAATCCAAAATTGAAGTGCGAAAATGTATTTCAACAATTTGAGACGACCATACTGCTTGGCGAATATTCCCATGGGCAATATACGGTCTGGGTCAACGACAGTTTTGTTGGCAGCATTGCTTCATATTAAATAAGGGGATTATTTGCCAATTACAGCCCGCCCCTACCAATTCTCAAAGATCTCCCAATCTCCGCTTCTCCCTGGAACAAATCTGCAATAAAGGCGTTAATAAAGCAGACATTGCCCATAGGTGGCGGCTCATGAAAAAAACAATCCTTATCCTGACAATCATATTTTTTGCGGTCAGCGCTTGCTCAACCCTGATCAATGTTTCCGGGATGGACAATCCCACCAGCAGTGAGACCGGCATGCCGCAAGGTAATAAGCACACCCCTTCCCCCTACCCTGCAGGTTCCGATCCAGTACGCAGTAACATTGATCTTGATTCAACGGAATTGTTAACAATGGAAAGCTATCCATTGCAATTTACGCTGGTGCTAAAGGGCAGCCTGCCCACACCTTGCGATCAACTGCAGGTGGATGTGTATTCGACCCCCAATCCAAATGAAATTTGCATTCAGGTTCCCGAGCCTTTTGAGGTCAATCATCCACTGGGAAGTTTTCCCACAGACAGATATACACTTTGGCTAAACGGTGAACTGATCGCAGAATTCCAATCATAATGATCCTGTACATGACAATTAATTACGGGGGGGGTGATATCCCCAAAATAACCTTTAGAACCTAAAGGGTTTTCGCCGATCACATCAGATCGGGTTTGCTTATATTATTCTAACAATATTCTTACTGCTGGATTGATGAGGGCAATATAAAATTTTGTTTAAAGCCAGCGGAATTATCCCGGGGCAGGATGATGCCGTGGGATAATTAGAAAATCATTTTCATTTAGGAGTCAAGCATGCCAGACACAACTGATTCATCCCAACAATTTTCCTTCAAGGCAGAGACAAAGCAACTGCTCAATATTTTGATCCACTCCCTATACAAGGATCGAGAAGTATTCCTGCGGGAGCTGCTCTCCAATGCTTCTGACGCTCTCAACCGTTTGCGATTCGAGATGGTGACCAATCACAACGTCCTAGACGCAAACGCAGAATTAAACATTCACATCAAAATTGACAAGGATGCACGCATGCTTACCATTCAAGATACGGGCATCGGCATGACACGTGAAGAAATGATCGAGAATCTGGGCACAATTGCCCAATCCGGTGCGCGTAAATTCCTGGATGCAACCAAGGATCAAAAGGTGGAGTTCTCACAATTAATCGGTCAGTTCGGTGTAGGATTCTATTCTGTATTCATGGTGGCGGAATGGGTGCGGGTCACATCACATTCTTATAACCCGCAAGCAGAGGCAGTGAGTTGGTACGCCACGGGCGATGACAACTATCAGATAGACAAATCAAACATGAGCGAACGCGGCACCAGGGTCGAGATCAAACTAAAAGAGGATGCTGCTGAATTTGCCGAGGAATACCGCCTAAAGAATATCATCCACAAACATTCGGATTACATCGGTTTTCCCATTTATATTGGCGACAGCACAGACGCGGTCAACAAGCAAACCTCCCTCTGGCGCACATCAAAACAGGAAGTGACCGATGAGCAATACAAGGAGTTTTACAAACAGACCACTTTGGATTTTGAAGAAGCATTGCTGCATGTGCATATTTCAACCGATGCCCCTGTACAGTTATATGCACTGTTGTTCATCCCCAGTAAAGTGGAGCGCGGCGTTTTTGCCCTGCGAAAGGATGACGGGCTGAAATTATATTCGCGCAACATTTTGATCGACGACTACAACAAGGATCTACTGCCCGATTATTTGCGATTTGTACAAGGCGTGGTCGACTCGGAGGACCTCCCGCTCAATGTCTCCCGTGAAACAGTCCAGTCGAGCGGGCTAATGCCGCGCCTGAAGAAAGTGCTGACAAACCAGGTTATTAAGGAACTGGAAAACCTGGCAAAAAATAACATGGAGAAATACAACGCCTTCTGGCAGGAGTTTGGTGTTTACCTAAAACAAGGGATTGCCGCCAACCCAATGGATGCCGAAAGCATTAATCCCCTTTTGCGTTTTAAAACAAATCTAAATCCTGAGACGTGGTCTTCACTGGACGAGTACATTACACGCATGGGTGAAGGACAAAAGGAAATTTTCTATATTGTGGGCGAAGACCCGAAATCTGTTTTACGCAGTCCGCATTTGGACTATTTCCACTCGCAAAAGACAGAGGTTCTGCTATTGACCGACCCGATGGATTCATTCATGCTGATGGGATTGCACAAGTACAAGGATTTTGAATTAAAGAATGTTGCACAGGCTGAAATTGACACAACCAATAAAACAAAAGACCAACCCGAAGCAGAGAATATTGCCGATGCCGATTTCAAATCACTTGTGGAACGCTTCAAGGAAATTCTGGGCGAACGTGTGTCCGATGTACGCGCAAGCAACCGTCTTTATCAGTCTGTGGCCCGTTTGGCGGATGCTGATGGTAATGTCAATCCCGAATTACAGCGTGTTTATAAATATCTCGGGAAAGATTATGAAATTCCAAAAAAGATATTGGAATTAAATCCTGCGCACCCAATTCTGAAAAAACTGATCAACCAGGAAGAGGGTTCAGAACTGCAAAACATTATCATCGAACAAATTTATGAAAGCGCCCTGCTGGTTGAGGGTTTACACCCCGACCCATCGAGCATAGCAGCGCGTGTCCAGCAAATCATGGAAGCAGCACTAACGCATAAAACCGATTAAGAAGATGTGAAAATAAAAAGGGCTGCCATTTTTACAAATGACAGCCTTTTTTATTGAGTCATAAAAGCCATTCATCTTTAGTGTCAGGTGACATCCAAAAATGATCTGCAGACTTTTGGCATGTTCATTTACCCCACTTGCATCACGCAATAAACATGGCATCCCCAAAGGAATAAAAACGATAGCCCTCCCGAATGGCAAGGTCATACGTTCTTAGAATTGTTTCACGCCCCGCAAATGCACTCACCAGCATAATCAGCGTGGACTTCGGCAGATGAAAGTTCGTGATCATCGCATCCACGACCTGGAATTGATACCCGGGGAGAATAAAGATATTCGTTGGCCCAATAAATGGACCAACCATTTTTACATCCCTCTGGCTGGGCTCAGAGTGTGGTTGTGTCCTTTCGACTGCACTTAGGGTACCGCTGCGTGTTGCTGCAGATTCAAGCGTGCGAACCGAGGTTGTTCCGACTGCGATAATCCGTCCGCCGTTTTTTTGGGTATGGTTGATCAGGTCTGCTGTTTCCTGTGGAAGCTCGCACCATTCAGTATGAATTTTATGTTCTGCCGGACTCTCTTCTGTAACAGGCGCAAAAGTATCGAGGCCGACATGCAGGGTAACAAAAGCGATCATGACTCCCTTTTGTTTTAAATTATCCAGCAATTGTGGCGTGAAATGAAGTCCCGCTGTGGGCGCAGCGGCAGAGCCAATATCCCGTGAATAAACGGTCTGATAACGTTCAGGGTCTTTTAATTTTTCATGGATGTACGGCGGCAAAGGGACATTACCCACACTGGGAAAATACGCCTCAATGGGTTCGAAGAATTTTATAAGACGCTCAGATCCCTCCAGAATTTCAAGTACCTCTGCCTGGGGGCCTTTCTCCACAATTATTTTTTTACCAACGCGAAGTCCCTTTCCACCAACGAGGGCTTCCCAGGTCAACGTGTCACGCCTGCGCAAGAGCAGCAGTTCCACACGTCCGCCTGTTTCTTTTTTAGCGAAGATCCTGGCGGGAATGACACGAGTCCGGTTAAGGACGAGCAAATCGCCTGGCTGCAAAATCTGGTTGAGATCGCGAAAGGTTTTATGTTCCGCCATCCCGGAAGCTCGATCCAAAATAAGGAGACGGGAAGAGTCGCGCGGCTCCGCAGGAGTCTGGGCGATGGATGATTCTGGAAGGTGATAATCAAAATCGGAAGTTTTCATACGGAAGTTGAGAAATCCTTTAGACGGGGAGCAAGGGCAAAACCAATGAAAAGCATCCAAATGATCAGGCCGATATGCAAAATATCATTTTCAGAAAACCAAAGTCCCTTTGCCCAGAGCAATGCTGTGTTGCCAGAAGTAAGGTAAAGAAAATAGGCGGCAATGGTAACACCCAGCCAAAACCATGTCGCCAATAATACAAGGTCAAGATCAAGTTTGGATGTGTAATAACGCCAGCCATTGATGACGAAGAAAACAACGATGCTGGGAGCGGCAATCACCAAAAGTAATTCAAACGATATCAAAGATTTTACTGGAATCAATGCGCCGATCATCACGATGATGAAATATAAGACACCGTTGGCAACAGCATATATTGAGAGAATTTTGCGTAATTTACCTGCGGCACTGGAATGGGCAACAGCCAACATGATGGCATCTATGCTCCAAACCGAAACGATCAGATAAAGGATTTCCCACCAACTTGTCCAGAGGCAAATTTCACGCCCAACACACTTAATGGCATAACTAAAGGCTTCGTAACTTGTACCTGCCAGGAGCGCACCCAGGCCCCATAACAGCAGCGCTATCCCCCACCAACGCCGGGACAGTTGACCTTCACGGATTTTCAGGAAATACAGCCCGACAGAGATCGTCAGGATACCGAGAAGATAAACAATAACCGAGGTACTGGGTTGGACAAAAACCATGCTTTTCGAGGCAAATTCAAACTGAAGATACGGCTGGATCTGAAGCCAGGTTTCCGGGGTTTGCGTGGGAGCGTAGGGAATGGATTCCAATCGTCCACAGGCTGAAAGGAGCAGGAAAATGGCAGGTAGAAAAGCAATCGGTTTCATGCAGATCCTTCGAGACCACAGAGGGGGGATGGATGAAAAATGCATTTTATAACACCATGATAATAGATTAGAATCAAAAAAGGAAGCATTCTAAAGATCTCCTGGAGGCAGAATGAAACTCACTTTTCACGGAGCGGCGCAAACGGTTACAGGGTCAATGCATCTGGTGGAGATCAATGGATCGCGGTTGTTATTGGATTGCGGATTGTTCCAGGGGAAGCGCAGTGAGTCGTACGAACGAAATCAGACTTTTCCTTTTGATGTAACAAAAATTGATGCCGTCGTTCTATCGCATGCCCATATTGACCATTCAGGCAATTTACCAAACCTGATCAAGCAGGGATACTCAGGGCCGATCTACTGCACGCCCGCCACAAAAGAGTTAACCGATGTGATGCTGCGCGATTCGGGTCACATTCAGGAACGGCAGGCAGAGAATCTAAATTTCCATAAGCATAAGCGCGGGGAACCGCCGGTGGAACCCCTGTACACAGAAAAGGATGCCGAACAGGTGGATCCTCTGATGCACGGGTATGGTTACAATGAACCTATACCTGTGGCCAATGGCGTAACGGCGACGCTGTACGATGCGGGTCATATCCTCGGCTCAGCGGCAATCTCGCTGCGACTGGAAGAAAAAAAGAACAAAAAACACTTGTGGTTTTCAGGGGACATCGGGCGGCGCGAAATGCCCATCTTACGCGACCCTGTTCTACCGACTGACGACGTGGATGTACTGTTGATGGAATCCACCTATGGCGACAAGCCGCACCGCGACCCCGAAGAAGCCTATCAGGAAATGAAATCGGTCATCCAAAAAACGGTGGAGCGAAAGGGCAAGGTTATCATCCCATCCTTTGCTGTGGGTCGCACACAGGAATTGGTCTACAACCTGAGCCGCATGTATGACGAGGGAGATCTGCCTTCTGTACCCGTATTTGTGGATAGTCCACTGGCTGTGAATGCCTCCAATATTTTCCGCAAGCATCAAGAATGTTACGATGAAGAAATGAAAAAACTGGTGTACACAGGGCACCCCGCACTGGACTTCAGGCTGCTTACATATATCAACAGCCTTGAGGAATCAAAGGAGTTGAACACACGCACCGACCCAATGATCATCATCTCCGCTTCGGGCATGGCAGAAGCAGGAAGGATCGTGTATCACATCCGCTGGGCGATCGAGAACAAGCGCAACACGATCATGATCGTCTCATGGCAGTCACCCGAAACACTGGGACGCAAATTAGCAGACCGCGAGAAAAATGTGAAGATAATGGGTGAAACCTACCGTTGCCGCGCCGAAATCGCCACCATAGGCGGGCTCTCTGCCCATGCAGGTCAGGACCTGTTGGTTGAATATGCCGCGAGCGTGAAGAAAAGTGCCCAATCCATATTTTTGGTACATGGGGAAGAAAAGGGCGTGTACCCATTAATGGAGAAGTTAAAGGAAAACCAGATCAAGCATGTGCACTATCCCCCCCTTCACTCAAGTGTGGACTTGTAATTTCCAACAGTCCTCCAGATCATGGGAAAAATTGGAGGCTATGGGAATTAAAATGGGGTTTTCAGGTCTTTTCTAAAACATCTCTGCGTGCTCCAGAGCTTATTTATGCACGAGGTTCCCATGGGTACTGCCCTATCGTAATTTTGTTTGCGACAATTCAAGTACGCAGGCACCTAACCATCAAATTAAATCGCCCAGTTTTTCCTCTTTCCACTTAACTCGCCTGCAATCTGTGCCGCAAGACCAGCGTTGTTCAACAGCAAGGCAAGGTTTGCCTTGAGTGATTTTCCTTTTGTCAATTCACTGATCCGCCCCAACAAAAACGGGGTGAGTTTTTGTCCATGGACCCCCTGCGCAACAGCTTCGGCGGAGGCTCTGGCGATGATCGGTTCCATTTCAGCAGCGGGGATAGCGTCCGGTTCAAGGATTGGATTCGTAACAAGAATCCCGCTCTTCATGCCCAAATTCCAATGTGCCTGGGCAAACTCGGCAATCTCTTTTGGAGAGTCGAGACGTACGCTGACGCCAAGTCCGCTTTCGCGGGAGTAGAAGGCGGGGAATTCATCAGTCCGATAGCCAACCACAGGAACACCCATCGTTTCAAGATATTCCAACGTGGCAGGCAAATCCAAAATGGCTTTGGCTCCCGCACAGACCACAATGGTGGGAATTTCAGCCAGTGAGCGCAAATCTGTGGAAATATCAAAAGATGATTCTTTGTGTACACCGCCAATTCCGCCTGTGGCAAAGACTTTGATACCTGCCATATTTGCTGCAAACATCGTGCCCGCAACGGTGGTTCCGCCATTCGCCTTTTTTACAATTGCTGTGGCAAAGTCACGGTGACTCACTTTCAAGGCAGATTCTGCATCAGAAAGCCGAACCAATTCTCCATCTGAGATGCCGATATGAATTTTCCCATCCAACAGGGCAACAGTAGCGGGGGTCGCTCCAAAGCCGCGCACCTGCTTTTCCATTTCCCGCGCAAGCTGCAAATTCTGCGGGCGTGGAAGTCCATGTGTGATGACAGTGGATTCGAGAGCGACAATCGGTGCACCCAGATCGAGTGCAATTTTTACTTCGGGGGTAATACTAAAATTGGGGTGTTTGATCATGTTTTTTATACCCAGTGTGTGGGAGTGAATTGGGATATGTTGTTGAGCGCCTTTTCGATGGCGGCAAGTTCGGCTTGTTTTTCATCCAATGGCCGGTTGTCTTTTTCAATCAACGAGATAGCTGCACGTAATTCCTTGCGAAACGAGTTGAGCATTTCCTGTGCAATGATTTTTGGATCTTTTTTCTGGTGGCTTCCCTGCTGAAGCATCTGTCGTCTATATTCACCCACCTCTTCGGGGTTGGTGGCAAGTAATTTTTCAATTTGCTTGTCCGGCATCTTATTAGGGGTTGTGGTTTTATCATAATTTTTGATAATAACATTATCCACAATTTTGAGGATCTCTTCCGTCTCATGTTTTTTTCTGGAACGTTCCACTGCGCTGCTTTTCTTTGCATTTTCACGTGAAAGATTCCAGGCTTCCTTGTGCTTATCCAAAATCAGGCTATGGGGGATTTGCCATGTACCAATATCGATCCACTCAATGGATACGCCAAGTTTAGCGGCTTTCTCTTTGAATTTCTTTTCAAAAAATAGCGCAGTAATCCTTGAACGCGATTCAAATTTTGGCGCTTCCTTTCGCATTCCAGGTATCATATGCTGACCCGTCATTTCAAGACGCATCTGCGCAATGGTCTGGTCATTCCGGGAGGTACTGTCGATCTCTTTTTGGCTGATACTGGCCAGGATCTCACTCAGGGTGTGAGATTTGATCAACTCCTCCAATTCAAAAATGACAAGCGGAATAATTGTAGTATTCCAGGGAAATGGAATACCAGATGGGGTGGCGGGTTCCGGAGTAATAATGGCCTGGTTGTAAACAAGAGCTTGCACGGCGCGCTCATCAAACAAATATGCGTCGCCCTGCACTTCATCATGTCCTCCATGCTGCCTGCGCAGGACGCTAAAAATGACTTTGATACCCTGCGCCTCCAGCAGAATACCATCTTTTGTGCGAGATCTGACGGAAAGCCCCTCGAGAAATTGATCACGCAGGCTAATCACTGCGTATTCCCGCCTGCCCACTTCATCGTATCTACTGATCTCACGGATGCGCTCGAACCTGCCGAGTTTCCACGGGATGTTGCGCGGGTAAATAACTTCGGGGTCGCCCGTCACTTTTTCCAGGACTGTAATGCTATCCAGGTTGACTTGAATTTCGCCCGGTCCACCAATCAGGATAAGGGGCGATTGTTCATCCTGTTCAGAGATCCTGCCTTCGTTGATCGTGATCTGCTGGCGGCCATAGCCGAAGGTCACTTCCTCAAGAAAATCGGAGGCGAGGTCTTCATCGTTTAATTCATAAACATCATCCAAATAGCGCGCGGCCATGAACCTTGCGAGATTATAAACAACCATGAGCAGGGGAATGTACTTTATCAGGCTCATTCCAATAATAATCGCAATATTGGTCTGTCCCTGGGCACCAGTGCCCAAGAGCATGAAAATCATGCTCAATCCACTCAGAATGAGCCAAGCAGCCATGCCAATAAGCCCGCGCCACTTATTCCTGAACTCCACGCTTTCATTTGTTAAACCAAAAATCAGGGAACTGAATTCATCGCGCTGCATCTGCCGCTTCATTGCTGAGCTCCACTCTTTCCATCAGACGGAAGTGTGTTTATATTATTATCCAGCAGCCATTTCCAAATTTCATCCAGTTTTCTTAGTTCCATTTCCATTTCATTATTGGCGGCACTTTCGATCAGAATATACTTCTTAAGTGGATCGATCAACAGTTGGAGTGTAGTGAATTGATTTTGGAGCGACTGGGTAGTCTTGCCTCTAAATGGTTGTGACGCAATCCTGGCAAAAGCTTTACTTGCATCCTCCCGAGCCGCAGTTTCGATCAAGGCCTCTTTTTCCCTCAAGTAACTTGCCTCTTTTTGAGCGTTAGTCATCCAATCCGCACTCCATTGCTGGATTATTTGTTTTTCCATGTCGGGATCAAAAAGGATATTGTGGATTCGCGTTTCCATGATCTCAAGTCCGCGCGACTGTAATTGTTTAAATTCCAGGCTTTCCACCCATGCGCCGGTTTGAGAGCCTGTATCGTCCAGTTCCCTAACACTGGGTTGTTTGACACGATTGTTGATCATCTTCTCGATGATCTGAAGACCGCTATCCCCATTATCATCAAATGCGATGAACAGGTCGCCAAGTTTGAATTTACGAATATACTCGCGCCAAATATTAACGATCAGGTGCTCAGGAAGTTCATTCCACTCCATGCTGACTTTGCTGTTTTCAGAAGTCCCAAGCTGGATAACCTTGCGTGTGATCGCATTGCGTACCGCAGCAGGGTCAAAGCCATAATATGACGTGACCCCACTATCTGTTGGCTGCCTTTCAACAGGACGTTTGACGCTAAATTTAATACTGATCGTAGGGGATACTTCAAATCCGTCACGCGTCAAACCGATGGTCTGCCGGCGGCTTTGGGTTTCATCATAGTCTTTTGGCGCTGAGATAAGCAGGGGATTGAAGGAAGGCTGGTCGGTTGATAGAGGTCCAATGACGTGCCACTGTGCCCGAAGATCAACGCTGCCAGCAATATATTCGTCCGCCTTTGTGAATTTAATACCCGGTCCGATGGTTTCCTTAATCTCGGTGTCAGTACGCAAAACAAGTGCGCTGGCTGTATCCAACATAATTAAACCTGCGCCGCGTCTGCCCGCTTCGCCCTCATGCAGGATCACCCGTCCATTTTTGACAAATAGCGCAGGTCCACGGTTACCCGTTTCAAAATTACTGACGCGCAGAGCAATATCGCGCCTGTCTTTTGGGTTTTGAATTGGAAGTACAAATTGGGAGAAAAAATGGATCAACCGGTCGCGCAGAGTAAATGCAACAAAAACATCCAGAACGAAAATAATAAAACTTACAACGTAATAAACGATGGTATTCCTGGGAATATCCATCAGCCACATCACAATCAGCCAGACCACATTCGTGGTAATAATCACCCCAACCGGGGTGGCCAATAAGGTTCCAATTCCGCTGAATGCTTTTCTGAACATAATCCATTGATTCTAAAGCAGAATCAGAGAATTGGGCAATAAATTTTTTATTTGATCATCTTCTCAGAATTTTCCTGCCCGGTTTCCTGCTCTTGATCCATTTCCAGTTCTTTTATTAAGGGCAGGTTATGTTTGTGTTCCTGCTGGTAAACGCGGGACTGGCTGCCCAATGTGTTTATATTGTGGTTACCAAATTTAAGCAACCACCACCTAACTCCCATAAAGAACATTCCTAAAAAGATATATCCAATAAAATAATGCGCCATAACAAGACGGACACCAAGAATGAAGGAAGCCAACAAAGCAATTTCGATATATTTCTCAAAATGGGGCAATTTTGAAAAACTGATATAGGTATCCCTCGGATTTTTTACAAGGTCGCCCGCCAGTATGATCATTTTTTGAATATGACCAGCGATCTGCTTCATAAAAGGAGCATGTGATATCACTTTACGGGCATAGCCGACAACATCAAAAGCAAAGGGATTGTAGATGGATCTTCGGCGTGGTCTTTGGCGCAATCGTGTGGGGGGTTCGGTTTTCGCATACTTAGCAGGGTAATCAAACACGTCTATTAATTCAAATTGAATGACTTTTTCCTTTGTGACAATTGTTTCCTCTTTTTCTTCCTCTAAAGTAAGGTGAAACGAATTTGTCCGGCAGCCAACCTCTTCCGCCCCATTGAGCTGCAAGGTAAGGAAGTGATAGTAATTGACCAGCTCAGTTTTATTGACTTCGCTAAGTTCCCTGGTCCTTAATATTCGTTCCTTTAGCCAATCCAAATCATTTTGGCTCTGGTGGATCATTAAGTAGGTTTTCCATGCGTCCACGTTTTGAGGGTCGACACGCACCACAGCATCGAGTACCAATTCAGCATTTTGAAATTGATTAGCATTTATTAATTGATATGCTCGTTCAAGCAGATGTATTGGAACTGGCATGGTTGTATACATGGGTAATTTTTTGATGATTACAGTGAATTCATCTTTTCTTCAAGACGTTGAAGAACAAATCTTTTCGTGGCGAGCAAATAATCGCGGTCACGAACTTCCGAATTCCAAATATTGGAGATATGCGTGCGCAACCCTTCCAGATCATATTGTGTATTGCAAATATGGATATAGGCATCCCAAGCATCCATATTTTGAGGGTCGGCAGATAACACCTGATCCAGAATATCTTGAGCGTCGGTGTGGCGATTTTCACCAATGTAATCATAAGCCTGGTCCAACAATTCCCATAACTTAGCCATAATTGCTACTCCTTTATTTGTTTAATTACAGCTATTCTAATTTGTGCCTTATTGGTTCACCATCCAGACAAGTTCCCGGTTACCATACTCATTTCTGCCCCTGATGAGGGCATTTAATTGATCAATTTGCCACCAGTGGCAGTGGTCATTTCTGCGTGAGCATGGGCATCATTGACCATCATTGCCAAAAAATAAAGTGGAGCTGATCTTCTCAGCTCCACTTTATTTTGAGTACTCTGCAAATATTTAAATATTCGTGAGTGCACCAAATTATTTATCACCATCCACAGCGGCATGGGTAGAAAGAAGCACTTGAAAGCGTTGATCATTGTGCAAAGAATAGAAATCCGGGTCATTCTGTGCCCAAGTGACATATGTTTGCTTTGATTGCAGCGCCACTTCCAGCAGCTCAAGTGCCCGTTCGTTATTTCCGCAGATCGCTTCCAAACAGGCGTTGTTGTAATCGCTTTCACCTTCGACCTGCATAGCGCGCGCTTTGGCAATATGTTCCTGGGCAATTTCCTCAAGGCCCATTTTCCGATATTGGCTTGCCAGCGAAGCATGCGCCTGCGGCGACCTGGGGTCCAGTTCCAATACTTTTTTGAAAGATCTGATCGCTTCCTGCTCTTTTTTCTCTGCAGCGTAGACCAATCCCAACCGATAGTGACACATGGTGTTTGCAGGATTCATTGAGATCGCTTTTTGAAAAGCAAAAATCGCATCCTTATACTGCCCTGCTGATTTATATGCTTCACCCAGTTCTTCCCAAAGGATGTAACTGCGCGGGTTCCTGCTGGTTGCCTGTTGGTATTTTATGATCTCCAACTCCAATGATTGACGTTCTTCCGGAGACAGTCCTGTCAAGGGATAGTCGATCTGTGAATATTGCGTTGCTTCCAGACCCGTTTCACTGGTCACAGTTTCTGAAGATCCAGATTGGCCGCTACTCTCGAAGAAAGTGATACTCTCCACAGCGTCAATGCATTCATTCCCATTGCCGGCTTCTGACACATTGTATGTTTCAGACCGCATTTCCAAAATTGGCGGAGCTTCGACCTGGGTATTGTCAACCACTATTTCGCTTTGCAGCTCAATGGGGATGATGATGTCCAAATCTTCCAATTTGGCGGGAACTGATTCGAGTTCTTCAAGCACAGGGGAGGTCTCAACCGGCAGGTCTTCCACGGTAAAGGCAGGTTTCCACTCCCCTTGCATACTGACCACAGGTTCGATAGCGGCGGGTTCCACCTGGAAGTTGTTCTCAAACTCAGGCGGTGCAATTATTTCTTCGAACCCTAAATCTTCAGAACATGCCTCTGCCATTTCAAGCTCGGTATTAATCTCTGCCAATAATGAGCTGTGCAACTGTAAATTGGCAGGATTACCCTTCGCAAGGATCGCATCAAGGTCGATCTCAGGCATAGAAACCGTCAGCGGCAGGCCTACTTCCGTGCGTGCTTCCAACGGCTTTTCAGAATCCTCCTGCGGCATGATCAAGTCTGCCCGTTGATACGCCTCAAGCGCATTATTATATTCCTTGATCTGGCGATATAAAATGCCAAGCCGATTCCATGTGGCAGCTTTTTCCTTCTTGTCTGACAGCAATTCAATTCCGCGCCGGTAAATTTTAATGGCTTCCATATATTTACCGGTTTGAACATATGCCGACGCCAGATTGCTGTACGACCTGCCAAACGTATTCTCCAATTTGATCGAACGTAAATAGGCATGGATGGCAGGCTCGTACGCACCGCACATAAAATACAGGTTACCAATTTCATTCCAAAACTCATGATTCATGATAAGCCCTTTTAGTCCACCAAAACAGGTTTTGAATCGGAATACATGTTTCCTAAGAGTCCAAAACTCGAGCGCAGGGAAAGTGTGGCGTTTTCAGGATCAAGTTCATCAGCAGTTTGATATGAAGCAATTGCATTGTCATAGTCATTGATACGGCGATAAACATTGCCCAAACGGTTCCATGTAATCGCTTTGTCCCTATCTGAAGCAAACAACTCAATACCACGCTGATAGAGCAGGATGGCTTCTGCAAAACGTCCCTTTTGCACATACGCCAAAGCAAGGTTACTGTAAGGCCAGGCAAAACGGCGGTCCAATTCAATTGCTTTGCTATATGCAGCAATTGCATCGTCATATGTACCGGCATTCAAATAAATATTGCCCAACTCGTTCCATACATTCGCATTCTTTGTATCCATTGCAAGACGGACGTCACCGTTTTTACTGACTTTTGTGACAGGCGCTTCGCTTTGAATTTCTCCCACATGATCGGTCAGGGGGGCGACAGGTTCAGCCACGTCCTTCAAATATTCTTCATATGCCGACTCTGTCGCCTGCTCTTCAGATGCAACTGTGAAAGATTCTACAGAAACGGCAGACTCCTCAACTGGATTTGCTTCAGTAGCGGTGATTACTTCCTGCTCTTCCACCACAGCCTGAGTCTCCACCTGGATTTCAACCTGGACAGGAGCTTCTTCACTGATCAAATCATCACTTAGACTTGGCTCGGTCGTCACCTGGATTTCAAGCGGGTTTGTATATGTTTCAACAACTTCCATATTTACAACCGATTCGCTTATCGCCGTTTCCTGTGAAATATCTGAAAGAGTCGTTACAGATTCGACCTGAGCAAGTTCTTGTTGTGCTTCAGCATCGACAACGGACACTTTTTCTTCTGCGATCACGGTGTTTTTTATCACCAGCCACGCAGGAGCCCGGCGAGGCTCATCCTTACCGACCTGTTCTTCCTGACTTTCACAAGCAACGGGAGTTTCAATTTCAGGTGTGGTTTCCTTATTCAGTTCAACAACCGCCGATTCAACTTCCATGGTAGCTTCTTCGCCAACAGTGGATGATTGAACTTCTTCAAGTGAAACTTCTTCGCTCAATACGGGAACCTCAACCTCAGGAACAACTTCTTCATGGGTCTCTGTGATGGCCGCTTCAGCTTCCTGGACCATTTCCTCGCTGATCGTGCTTATGTTTTCAATTTCTGCAGCGGGATTTTCTTCAGCAGGTTGATCTTCATTGGAGATGGAGTCTTTTTGTTCTGCATAAGCTTGTTCAACTTTTGCGATCACATCTTCCACGACCTGAATAACATCGATTTTTTCACCGGGAAGGTCCAGAGATGCCTCCTCTGTCACAGTGTTTTCGCTTGTGGGTTCTTCAAGACTGGATTCATTGGAGAGAATAGCAACATCCTCCTCCAACACGCTCTCTGCAACCATCAATTCAATGTCTGGCGCGGGAACAATGGGCTCGTCGGCGGTTTCGACCTGGTTATCCTGCGCTGCAACCAGTTCTAGTTCGGGTTGACAGGATGTTTCCACAGATTCATTTGCAACCTCAACCACTGATATTTCCGTTTTATTATCTTCCAAAGCCTCGTTCACAACCACCTGTTCAAGAATTACTTCAGGTGCACCCTCAGATATTCCGGGTGGGGTCTCATCCAATTTATCACTGAAGCCCGTGTTATCTCCATCGAGTTGATCAGCTTTTTGGAAGGCATGAAAGGCATTCTCGTAATCATTGAGTTTGCGGTAGGCATTACCGAGACGATTCCAGCAAATGGCCTTATCCTTAACCTCGGTCAACAAGTCAATGCTTTTCTTGTAAAGAGGAATGGCCTCTTCAATTTTGCCTTGTGTGACCATGCTGAGAGCAAGGTTGCCGAGCGGCCAACCAGCCTCGGGATTTATCATAACGGCAGTGCGGTATGCTTCAATTGCCTCATCATAATCTCCCTTTTTAAATTGAGCATCACCCAATTCAATCCAGTTTTGTGCCGTATCCGGATCGATTTCGGTTGCACGCTGGTAGGCTTGGACCGCATCATTAGCTTGATCCTGACGCTCAAAGATGTTCCCAAGCCGAATCCATGGATTAATGAAGCGATTGTTGAATTCAACATTCTTCTTTTGGTAATTCAATACGGCATCAAAAATATTGCCAAGATCTTTCCAAAACTCAAGTTCAGACATTTTTTACCTCCAGTTAAAATATGGATATTGTTGACTAATTTGCATAACAGTTGCCTAATAAGCTAAAACGTGTGCGTGTGAGCAAATTTATTTTTTCATTTGAAAGTTTGACCGCTGTTTGGTATGCTTTGCGGGCATTATCCTCGTCGTTCATCTTGCGATAAACATTACCCAGACGATTCCAGGTCACGGCTTTATCCTTATCGTTGTCGAACAGTTCAATGCTCTTCAGATAAACAGACACTGCTTCCTGGTGTTTACCCTGAAAAACCAACGACATGGCAAGATTGCTATAAGCCCAACCGGAAGACGGATCTATCTTTACAGTGTTGGTGTATGCATCGGCCGCTTCCTTGTACGCACCAGACTTGAAAAAAAGATTTCCAAGTTCAAGCCAAACTTGTGCGCTGCGCGAATTGGGTTCCAAACTTGCAAGGTCCATGGTGCCATGTCGCCCGGCATTTTGCGGATCAATCTCATCCGCTTTTTGATAGGCGCTGAGCGCGTTCTCATATTCGTTCAGGTGGCGGTAGATGTTCCCAAGACTGTTCCAGGCTGCTGCTTTTTCTTCTTTCATTTTGAGCAGGCTGGCGCTCTTTTGATAGAGCAAAATGGCTTCTGCATATTTACCCAATTTGAGATAGGTATGAGCCAGGTTGGTATATGGCCAGCCAAAGGAACGATCCAGATCGATGGCTTTGTTGTACGCGCTAATGGCAGTTTCGAACTCCCCTCTTTGGAAATGGATGTTTCCTTTTTTATTCCATACTTCGGGGTCCTTGCTTTCAGCGATCTCTTCAATGTTTTCAAAGGGATCTGCTGGTGTTGATTCCTCTGAAAAGCCCTGTGAAGATACAGCCTGGCGCGTGGGACTTGGGCTTAACATTTCTTGCGTATTCATAGGCTCCTCTTTTGTTTTTTTACTTATGGTTGTTTGTTCAAGCGGCAGGCTGAACAATTCATCTTTCCAGAAAATATTCTCTGAATAGGTTGTTGATATGGATTCTTTCTGGCTCTCTGCTTCAGATTGAAAGATCCATGCTGGTGTGGTTGGTCTTTCTTTTGAAATCTCTGCTTGCACAGGGATCTCCTCCACATCCTTGGCTATTGGGTCCTGTAGAGTGGGTGAGAGCTCCAGGCTGGATTCGACTGGCAAGGCAGGAGCAACAGGCTGGGGCTCGGGCTCGGGTGATGTTATTAAGCTCGAGGATTCTTCGGGAAGAGGAATAATTGACCCTTTCAATCTGTCAATGGTTTGATAGGCTTGCATGGCACGATCATAATCATTGATGGCCCGATAAAAATTGGCAAGCTGATCCCAGACTGGAATTTTGTCACTATCTTCCGTAAAGACATCCAAACTTTTTCGACAGGCTTCGATCGCGTCCAGATACATTCCTTGATTGGCGTAGGCAAGTGCCAGGTTGCTATATGCAAAGCCAAAGGAGCGGTCTAATTCAATTGATTTCAAAAAGCTATGCATGGCATCATCAAAGGAATTGACCTTCAGGAAAACCAACCCAAGCTCATTCCAGACCTGATGATTTTTTGGATTCACCGCCAGTGCACGCTGATATGTTTTAATTGCATCGCGATTGCGTCCCTGTCGGCGATAAATACCAGCCAGGCTCAACCATGGGACGATAAAATTCTTATTCAATTCAATGGCTTTTTGATAAGCAATAATTGCCTCAGGATCAGAACCAATTGTTATATACGCGTCGCCAAGTCCGGCCCACGGATAGGCAAGCAAAGGTGCGTATTCAATTGCCTTTCGATATGCAGCTATGGAATCCTCAACGTAGCCGATCCGATAATATACGGTACCAAGTCCACTCCATGCGATGGGGTCCCTGGGGTTATGATTTAATGTTTTTTGGAACGCAAGCATTGCTTCATCATTGCGCATGATCTTCAAACACAAATTGCCGAGGTTATTCCAAACAAAGATCTGCTCAGGGGCGATCTCGATCGCCTGTTTATAAGCTTCGATGGCTTCATCGTTTTTACCTTGTGCAAATTTGACAAGGGCAATGGCATTGAAACATTCAGCTTCAAACCAATTGTCTTCCAGTTGGACGGCAGCCTGGGTTGCATCCCGCAATAGTTCGTCTGCTTTTTCAAAGTCACCATTACGCCAATTAAGAATTCCTAATGTGAGCAGTAATTTTGCGCGTGTAGATGTTGATTCCATCTTTTCAGGCAGACCGGTCAGGATGGCTTCATGGAAACTGATCTTTTCTTCAGTATCTTCGAACGAATTAGCATACTCACCCGTACCTTGCCATGCTGATTCAACGGCATCTTGCAGGGTATGTTCCGAGTTGGGACCGTCCTGGAAATCAATAACATGCTGACGACATTCCCAGATATCAGGGGCATTGTGCGCAAGATCAGCAAGTCCCTTGGCCGTAAGCCAGATCACAAGGCGGATCTTTTTGCGGGTTAAAATATCCTTATGGGTGCCAAGCTTTGCAAGCATATCCCTTTGTTCAGGGGTTGACCCATGGATAAAGAAGATATGACCTTCTGCCGTTTGAAATTTCCGCAGCAATGAAATAAAGCTGGCATCCGGCGTTTCATCCATCTGAATATGAATGATTTTTTGCCCTCGTTCGATCAAATAATTCTTGAGGGCAGTTTCAGCATCCGCGCGCACATAATCTGAGTTATAAACAATCAGAAGAAGAGAGGGGCGATTCCATTGGATGGCAAGTTTGAGTTCTTCCCAAATGATCTCAATCTGTTCACCAAATGAATTGACATGCGGTTGCTGAAGTAAACCAGAGCTTGTCATAGCATTTTCCTTAAAACCGGATGGATGTCACACCAATTTTCCTGATCTCGGTATTCAAGTATGGCCAGTATTTGCAAAAGGGGCATGAGACGTTCACTATATTCAAGTTTTCTGTTCTCTTGAACTTTTTTTAACAGTTTTATGTCCTCTTTATCCAAAATACGTCTGTACTCATTACGAATTTCAGAGGCTGCCCATTCAACGTCCTCTGATTCGAGCTTTGCAGCTTTTCGCCGCCTTGCACGCCCAATGGAAGTACGGATAATGCGCGCCAGTTCCCGAAAGACACCACCGCTGTAGGCAACAGCTTCATCAAGAGCAACCGGATCGATCAATGAGCTGTTCATACGAACGTTGACAAATTTTTCCAAAGTGCGGAAGCCTTCCTGGAGGTGATGGTCGACACCACTGGCAGCATGCAAATTTATGTTTGGTAGAAAAAGAGCCTGATCGCGGATGGAGTCAAATTCCTTGCTGTAAAAGAGCGCGCTTGAAACGGTATATACAATGGCGCAATTGGGCTGCATCATAATCTCACGCCGGTCATGAAAAATTGCACGTGCCCGTTCCAGGTCAGGTTTGTCCATATCGTCAATCAGAATCAGTGGGATGCGATGTTCCTGGCTGTAGATCGTGGCTGCGATGTGGTTGATGATGGCGATCAAACCAGTAATATCAGTTTCAACGACCTGGCGCAACTCAACGCGTGTTGCAGGTTCAAGTTTCATCTTCAACCCGGCACTTGCAAAAAACGCATCGATCGAGGCACCCAATTCAATATCAGAAACACGACCATCCAAAATAGTGGATATTTGCTTTTCCACTTTACCTTTCCAGCCATATAGTTCCTTGAGTAATTGATCAGGGAGTTCACCGCCCTTTTTTCGGTATTCACGGAATAAGCGGCTACCAATGGCAAGGAGCACATCACGAAAATCGAGGTCAATAATGTCTGTTTCTTCGCGGATACTGAAATTAATCGGCCAGTATTTTTTTTGGATCTGGGTGTTACTCAACAGGTGCAACAATTCGGTGGATTTTCCGCAGCCACGATGCCCTGAGAAAAAGAACTTTGGCGGGCGATAGAATGGAGCAAGCAACGCGTCAATCAATTCATTGATCGGATTTCCCGGACGATTTATATAAAATGGATTGGCTTTTCCGTTTGCCGCAGGCTTAAGCGGCAGATCCAACTCAAAATTGAGCCATGCCCTGTCAAAATCGGTTGCTTTTTGATACTCAAAACTGTTCATTGCGCCTCTGCTGGTAGTTGACAATATTTTATAATTTATCGTTCTTGTGAGTTAGCCATAAACCTTGATCTTTTCGAGGGGACTATTGACCATTGTAAGTACCTTCGGGTGGTCAATCTTGACCATGTAAAAATGCCATTTATCCTGCTGACAAATCTTATTAATTGGTGGATACTGCCAACCCTTCACGCAACGCATATAATGCTGCCTGGGTCCGGTTCGCAAGATGAAGTTTATTGAGGATGCTGCTGACATATTTCGCGATGGTGCGTTCATTGACCACCATAGCGAGCGCAATTTCCTGGTTGCTCAAGCCACGTGCAATCAACTTGAGTGTTTCCATTTCCCGTTGAGTGAGATGCTCATTAGCCAGATCCCCACCTGCATTTGGTTTTTCAAAATCACTAATCACTTTCATCGCAATGGAAGGCTGTATGGATGCTTGTCCACGGGCAACTTCACGGATTGCCTGCAAAAGTTGAGCACGTGGCGTATCTTTTAACAAATAGCCAAGTGCGCCAGTTTTTATGGCTTGATATACCTGGCTGCTTTGCGCAAAACTGGAGAGCACCAGGATGCGAAAGGCGGGTGAAATTTCCTTCAGCTTGGGAATGGTAGTCAGCCCATCCTGCAAAGGCATGACCATGTCCAGGAGGATCACATCCGGTTTTGTCTTACGGGCGAGTTCCACCGCTTGAATACCATTTTCAGCTTCTCCAACGATTTCCATGTCTGGTTGCAGTGAAAGGATGGCGACCATCCCTTCACGGACGATATGTTGATCTTCAACAACGAGGATGCGAATTTTGTTCATAGCGACCTTTTTTTGTTAGAATGTTTTTTCTGCAGTGGAAATTGTGAATCCGGAGAAGCGTTGTGCGTTCGCCTCCGAATCAAGTATCTCGGATTGCTGCTGCTGCCACAGGTCAGATGACCAGACTTCAAAATATTCACCCTGACCAACAACGACAACATTTGATTCAAGGTGTGCATATCCTAAAAGGTCCGGCGGGAGACTGATCGTCTCGTTTTCAATGCTCTCAACATAGTTCGCTGTACTAAGAAACATGCGCAAGAGCAGCCGGACCAGTGGATCTGTTATGTTCAACGCAGTAAGTCTTGCATAGATCTCTTGAAATGCGCCTGGTGTCAGGATCATTACATTCTGGTCAAAACCCTGTGTGAGGTATAATCCACTTGATATCAGGTTTTTCCATTCCGAACGAATAGGCAGGTGATTTGCATTTCTCAATTGTGTGAAGTGATGTCCAAGGAACAATTTAAGTCTCCTAAATGGTTTTCAGGTCCAAGTCATGTTATATGCATTATAGGGAGTAAAGACTTTTCCCGAAATGAACAAAACTGGTATGTTACTTAGAAAAAAGATGTAATTTTATGTGCTGGCAATGGGTAAAAATGACCATCTCGATTTGTGCATGAAGGGTCATTAGAATACCCGCCAGGAATGATCAATCAAAAAGCCCGCGCCTCAACAGTTGAGGCGCGGGCTTTTTGCATAGGACTTTCGGGCAATATTAATTTTTAGAGTCGGTCAAACCCTTATTGATCGCATATAGTGCGGCTTGTGTGCGGTTGGCAAGATGAAGCTTTTCCAAAATACTGCTCACGTATTTCGCTACCGTTCGTTCATGGACCACCATGGCAGCGGCAATTTCCTGGTTGCTCAAACCGCGCGAGATCAGCCGCAAGGTTTCATGTTCACGCGGCGTTAATGGATCTGCAGTGTACATTAATTCAGCCGGATGTTCAATTTCATGGATCACCCTCATTGCAATCGTCGGCTGAATGGATGCCTGTCCATTGGCGACATCGCGGATAGCCTGCAGCAATTGGCCTCTTCTGGCATCCTTAAGTAGAAAACCCAATGCACCAGCTCTGATGCTTTGGTAAACGACGTCACTTTCTGCAAAGCTGGTTAATACTAAAATTCGCGAATTGGGTGATACCTCTTTAAATTTTGGGATCGCTGCCAGACCATTCACCTTTGGCATCTGCATATCCAGCAAAATAACATCAGGTTTGGTCTTGCGGGCAATTTCAATCGCCTCCGCGCCATCTTCCGCTTCGCCGACGACCTTGATATCAGATTGAAATGAGAGGATGGCAACTACACCATCCCTTACCACGCTTTCGTCATCAGCTACAAGAATACGAATTGTTTTCATAATGAGACCTTTCTACCTACAGAAACCACGATCTGCGTTCCGACCCCGGTTTTGGATGAGATTTTAAATTTCCCGCTTGCCTGTGCTGCGCGTTCCTTCATATTACGTAATCCTAAACCTGAGTCATCCAATTTTTTAATATCAAATCCCTGCCCGTCGTCTTTAATTTCAAGTATGACATTTTGACGTGTTTGTTTTAAATTCACAGATACATTCCTTGCATGGGCATGTCTAAGAATGTTGTTAAGCGCTTCCTGGGCAATATAATAGAGCGCAATTTCATCATCTTTTTCAAGCTGGATGTTTTCGTCGGAGATCATTCTGGCCTTTATATCTGCGCGTCCCTCCACCGCGGCAAGGCGATGCTGCAAGGAGGAAACAAGACCATCCTTTAGATCAATCGGCTGCATTTCATATAGGAATAGGCGCATCTCTTTGACGGCTTGCCGCGCATTTTCTCCGATACGGCTCAGCACCTCCACAGGCGCAATTTTAGACCCCGCTTCAATTCCAGCTTGAGCTGCTTCCGTCAAAGCAACCAATCCATATAGTTTTTGGCTGACCGAGTCGTGCAGGTCGCGCAAGAGGCGCTGGCGTTCACTAAGCGCAATGGCAAATTGTCTGCGACGATTGCTGTCGATCAATGTTGCGATCTGATTTGCGATGGTGGTCAGGCGAATCACCTCGTCCTGGCTATAAACAGTATCTTCATTTCTTCCCAAACACAGAGTACCCTGGATACTGTTTTCATGTTGAGTATAGATGATCAAAGGAATTAAAGTGACGTAATTAAAACCAATATCTGTTGGGTGGAATGGTACTATGACAGCGTCATCCTGGGCATTAAGGATCAGAGGACGATTCTCTTCGTTCTTTATCAACCAATTATAAATATTCGCTGCAATGGTTTTGCTGTTGATAATATTGATATGTTCGGGCGAAAATCCAAAGTGCGATTTTAACGAAAGCTTTTGCGGACTGCTGTCACTTTCCTCGGTTAAGAAAACGGCAATAGCCTGACTATGAAACGAGTATAGGATCTGATAACTGGATTCTGATAAAAAATCCTCCAGATTTATCGAGCGGCTCGCCAAACTGGATATTGCATTTAGAAGTACGAACAACTCATCACGTGCACTTTGGTGAATGGCATCAATGATCTTGCGACCGGTAATATCACGCCAGACGATCAAATGACCAAACTGTAAATTATTTTTATCGACCAGTTGGGAAATACGAAGGTTCAAATACTGCCTCTCGCTCTGCGATTTGGAAGTACGACGCATTTCCATTTCCTTTACCCCATCAGAGGACTGTAACACTTTGGTCCACTCACTTAAGATTTGATCCACAGGCAACCCATAGATCTTTTCGCGTGTCATGCCGATTATTTTTTCGGCAGATGAGTTCACATCAATGACCTTATCCTGATGATCCACAACCATCCAACCATCATCCATACCTTCAATAACAACATCCCTTGTAAGAGGCGTCACCTCGATCAAGTTGCTGTTGAACATCCCGTACGAAAAGCCGGCAACCGCCAACGAATGGAGAAAAACAGGAAAAAATAGGTGGACATCCAACTCGCTGTACGATACAAACGTCAATATATTACTGAGCAGTGGAAAAAAAGCCCCGACCAGAATCGTCCAGGCGCCTAGAAAATGCGGGCGCGGCTTACTAAGGAAGGTTTCCATAAATAGAAAGATACTGACTGCAAGCACACAGGAGACGTAAATTAGGTTGACCTGATCTAATATTCCATTTTCCTGGCCGAATAAACCTCCCCTTGACGGCTCGGTCCAGAATAATATCTGGATTAATATGGGTTCAATCAGAAATATTGCGTATGTCGTTACAGTCAACCAGCGCGTCCGATGGGAGTAGGATAATGAAAAAAAGAGTTGGGCCAGGGCGGCAGTTGTTATGCAAAGGTAGTTAATGCTTTTCAGGAAATTCAAAGGGACGAAGGTTTCATTGATGCCATGAAGTAAATATACAAATGTCCAGATGGACACAATTACAACCATGGCAGAGATACCACCTACATTGTCATGGGTCTTTCTTCTTAAAATCAGTCCCACACCAATGGTTAGGATAATGGCTACAACCAGAAATAAGCTTAAAGATTGGATTGACATTTTTAGTGGGTTACCGGAAATTCCTGTGCATTCAATAGGAAGTACAGATTTGGATCTCGCATGATCTGATGCTTACGGATGTCCCCATTTTCAAGGGAAAGGTTAAGTTGGGCGAGAGATTTTTCTTTCTTGCCGCTGAGAATGCCAATGCAAGCAAGTTGCACGGCATTTTCCGGAGGCGCCTTTTTTTTCGCCATCGATAATTCTTTTTCGCTCTCAGAAAGCTGGCCGTTTTTAAAATAACAAATCGCCAATAAATAATGTATGTCCGTATTCTCCGGACTCATCTCTTGGGCTTTTGTTAACGCCTTAAGGGCGTCATCCATTTTTTCCATGGACAAATAAAGAGTACCCAGTACACGCTGGAGGTGAAAATTCCCCTGATCTTTCTTAATCGCGCGCAATCCAATCAATATTGCTTTTTGATTCTGGCCCATGGCATGCGCTGCCGTGCCGGCATTCATCATAATTACGCTGTTTTCAGGATCGTGACCCAAGGCTTGTGAAAAATGGCTGAGCGCGTCCCTTTTGTTTCCTTCTTCATATAATTCAATTCCCCTGGCGTTAAGAAACCAGGCATGATATTGCGAGACCGGATATTTTTCCACAAGCGCAAACCCCTTTTTCAAATACCCCGTAAATTTTATTAAATCATTTAATAACCAGCTATAATGCACCAGCTTTAATGTTGTTTCCATACACACAACTGCCGCATCATCCCCCTTTGGAAGGCGCACCAACATCTCTTCAAAATATGAGAGTTTCTTTTTTTGGGCATCCTCCTCCATCCAAGGGATTTGTTCCTCCCATAAAAACAACCCAATGGGGATGGAGTTCTTCTTTGAACCATGTTTGGGGGCAAACTCTACAACGCGATGACGAAAAGCCCAAAAATCTGGAGCAAGCCGGGCCAGATTTACCGCCTCCAATTTATTGATCCAAAATACAACACAGATACTCTTCTCTACAAGAAGTTCCCGCCTTATGTTGAGCGCCCTGTACACACTTCCATCTGATGCCTGATCTGCATTTTGGATCCCCGATACAAAAAAAACCACATCGGCAGAATTGGGTGTTTCATTCATCACACGAATTACGTCAGGATTCGCTGATTCGATGGTGATGTACGCAACATGTTTGTTCCTTTTGACGATCGCCTGTTCAAGAGATTTCTCTGTTTCCATTCTCCCTGTATTTGAATCGTGGATGGCAAGTAATATACTCGGTCTGTTCCACTGCAGAGCAAGATCGATCTCATCTTTGAGAATTTGAAGACCCTCTTCGAATGCCTTACTGTGGGATCTTTTTTGTACTGCCTGATCTTCCATCTGAATATTTGTCATTATTGCTATTCACTTGTAGCCAGGAAATTAACCGCTTTCAAGGGCAACAATCGACGAGCATCTTCACTTAATTCGCCATAATAAGTTTCCCATAGGTTGAAAAAAGAAACGGCGTCGAGGGCAGAAATTTTTTGGAGGGCAACAAGGCTTAACTCCTGTGCTGCCTCATTGGTGAATCCCCCCATTGAAACTATCATTCCAAAATCATTTGTGCTCAAGATGGATGCAAAGCTTTTGATGCCTTCCTGCGTTACAGCCTGCCCCTTATGAATAATCTGCACCAGAATCCGCTGTCCTTTCACGCCGATCGGGTCTGTATACGCGATCAAATTAATCTTGCCCCGGTGTTTTTCAGATGGCGCCATCCAGGATGGATAATAATCCATTACGCGTAGAAGTTCGGCAAGCATTGTTTGAAGTTCGCTTAGGCTCAGGTTGAACAGGTGCTTTTTTATCTGTACCCAAGCCGCTTCTTGCGCAACCTCCAATGTCATTACATTTTCCGGGATCGACCGCCTGCGTTCATAAGACTGGCGGAGCGCCTCCTGGTAAAAATCCTGCACATTTGAAAATCCGCTGCAAACCTCGTACCCATCATTTGTAATATACCAGAGACCTTTTTCGTTTTTAGCCAGCCAGCCCACCTGGGTAATCGGAATTGTCGCAATGCGCACAATTTTTTCGTATCGAGGCATGTTGGTGCCGGTCGAAAGACTTATCTCTTCTTCAGTTAATTTTACAACCTGCGGGATGCGCGATAATACTTCCCGCGCGGTTAATCCATCGGGGTTATCCCACAAGATTTCAAAAATTCCTCTTAGCAGTTCGCCCGCTCTTTTTATGGTTATATTCGACATATGAAGGATCCTGGATTGTATTATGTTCGCACATGCAAATCCTGAAGATCAGGCAGGGAGAAGTTTTGCAGTCGGCGTGATATGCGAATATATTGCTTGATCATATCTTCCAAATCAGGGCGCATTCCCAATAAAACGAGGTAACCCGTGGCCCAAAAATCGTCAGCCGAATTCTCGCTGCGAATATACTCAAAAGTAGACAGAATCATTTGGGAAAGACCGTACCGGATCTCCTGCATGATTTGACTAATTTGTGCAGAGGAAATCACAGACAACCCCCATTGAAAATAATCAGGGTTTACAGTGATAAACTCAATTCGCCCGTTGAATGAAGTACAAATCTCTTTCATCCGCTGCCGCAAGGACCCTTCCATTTCGGTCTTTAATTGGTGTGAAAGGATACCGGGAAGTAATATACATGTATAACTAATATATTCAGGCTCATCACAAATGGCTACAGGAAGAACAGTGTCATTTAAATCTATGATTGTTTTCTCTCGCGATTGGAATAATGAGATAGCAAACTCTTCTTTTGAGGCATGTTCCTCAAATTGGTCCATATACATCCCGTCGAAAGATAAATTGCCCAGCTTGGATGGTTTTCAATGTGATGCCTCGTTGTTTTGCTGACCCTTTGCGCCGAGAGAATTTCAACTGCACATGCCATTTTTTATTTTATTAGTACTGTATTATACCTAATATTTTTATGAAATGTTACAAATTTTCCGCTGGCAGCAGGATGGTTCTTAAGAAAAACCATATTCCAGCGTTTGGGTAGGGGATTTTCCCAGAATAAACAATCAAACCGCCAAAAGACTGATTAAGTCTCGGCGTAACCAGAATGTCCCCGGTAGAAAATCAAAACTCCAGTTATGCAGGGTTATTGTTTTTTTATGCCTTTCATGATGGATCAATTTCCAGAAGGTCTCCAGGCAGGGTCAAATTCCATGCCATCATCAGTTGTGAGGCGAATAATGTTTGCTCCCGTAACGGTCATGTAGTAAATATCGTTATTCTCATCACTTTCCTCCCCTTCGTAAAGGAGAAAGAAACCATCCGGTGAATACTGCACATCTTCTATCGATATGATATTTAACTTCAAAAAGGAACCCTGTTCTACAGAACGGTCAACAGCAGAGATGCTCATAAGGTATGGAAAACAGAAGGCGGTAGCGCAGCGCTGATTAAACAAGATCAACTGCCCATCGGGTGACCAATTGGGAAGATAATCAAAGAACGTCACACCACTGCGAACAATTTGTTTTTGCCCGGTACCGTCTGCATTCATAACCCAAAGCTGGTACACGCCCAATCGCTTGACTACATACGCGATCTGCAATCCATCCGGTGACCATGCAGGCTGGCGGGACTCCACACTCTTTGCGCCTTTTGTTATCTGCGTCATGGATGTCAGATCATCCACATTCAAGACAAAAATTTCCATCTGACCGGTACGCAGTGAAGTGAAAGCAATCGACCTGCCATCAGGTGACCACGCAGGATCAAAATCACCACCCGGAACAGAGCCAACCATCGTCAAGTTACTGCCATCTGCATTGATCAAATACAGGCTGGCACCATAATATATTTCATCCATACCCTTGCATGGAGAAATGAAAACCATTTTTTCGCCGTCTGGAGACCAGGCAGGCTGACATGCACCCTCGGGCATATTGGTCATTTGGATCAATGCCTGACTGGCAAGGTTAACAAGATAGATCTGCGGCAAGCCAGTCCGGTCTGACACATATGAAACCTGTCCTGAACCGCCAACCAGGGGAATCGGTAAATCAATGGTGGGAATGGCGGTATCCACAATTGTTGGTTCAACACCCACAGTACTACTCACGATGGGTAATGGGGTGTTCGTGGCCGTTAAAGTTGGAGTTGGAGGCTCAGGCGTTAACGTGGCAGTGGGGGTTGGAGTGGGGGTTTCGGTGGAAGTTCCGGTGAGTGTTTGGCTGGGGAGTGAAGATGGCGTAGCCGTGCTCGTCGGCGCTAAATATGAAATTGCATTGCGGAAATTATTCGGAAAAATTCCCGGTGCCACAAAAGGCAGGCTCGCAAAAACCAATAAAATTAAAATAAGTACAAAACGTATCAAAGCAGACCGGCGTTTGCGCTCACGCTCCTTTTGCTTTTTAAGTGGAGAGACAAAAGGCTGCTCCTCGGCAACAACGGGCGGCGTCGAAGAGACAACGCCCGCAGGCTGACGGGTCGGTGTTTTCTCTTTGGGGGTAGTCAAAGAATCAACTGCATCATTTGGATCAGACGGCAGAAAAGCATCAGCAGGAGGTGGTGCAACAATATGATTACCCGGAGTTTGTTGGGTTTGAGAACCTGCCCCAAGCAAAGCTTTCTTGAAATCCCCCGCACTCTGAAAACGATCACTTGGGTCAACTGCCATCGCCTTCTCGATCGCAGAGGAAATACGGCGGGAAACCTTTGTATTACGTTTGCGAAGCGGAGTTAATTGAGCATTATCCATCGCACGCGCAAGCCCATCTTCAGGGATCACTCCGGTCAAAGCCGCATACAAGGTTGCACCCAACGAATAAAAATCTGTCCGGGGATCAGTGCGCGCTGTACCATATTGTTCAGGTGGAGAGTACCCGGGTGTCATGGCACGCGCTCCGGTTGTGGTAGCCTGGTTCCCCCCCTGATATACTTTGGCAAGTCCAAAATCCACTAAAAATATATGCCCATCCGGCGTGATCTTCACATTACCGGGTTTGATATCGCGGTGCAAAATGGGAGGCTTGCGACTATGCAAGTAGGCAAGCGCGTCACACATTGCAGCACCGATCTGCACTGCATCCTCTTCTGAGATCATGCCAAGCCGATCCATGCGATTGCGCAGATCTTCCCCTTCGATAAAATCCATGATCAAATATTGCCCCTGATCTTTTAGTTCAAAATGATCAGAAACTCGCGGCAAATTTGGGTGTCGGAGGTTCGCCAAGATAACTGCCTCAAGGCGAAACTGACGCATATATTCTTCGGTCGTAAATAGATTTTCTTTCAAGGCGACCGCCACACCCAGATTTTCATCTATTGCGCGGTAAACAGAACCCATGCCACCCTGCCCAAGAATTTCTATAACACGATAGCGATCATGAAGAAGTGAATTTTTCTCGAGCGTCATTAATGAGACCTTTATAATAAATTTGGAGTGTCAAAGATTATATCAGAGGGATTTGGTGAGCTCAGCAAGCTTGAACCTTACAAAAACCCAAGGCGCGCCCCCGGCCACCCACCAGCCCACCAATGTATAACGAATATACCGCAGCAGGTAGAATATGAAACCATCACCCCGTGGGAAGATCTCGCCCAAGCCCATATAAAGGATGAGGATGCCGACCAGTCCAACTACATAGCGAATCGCACGTTTGCCAATCGAGCCCGAAGCATTGTACCCACCCATTGACATGATCCACGCTGCACCTACAGCCAGCCCAAAGAATGTCCCGGCTGAGGTGAATGTGCTGTTCGCATCAACAGGGTCAGGTAATTCGGTCCCGGCAAGTTGTGCGTTGAAGAGCCAGGTCACAGGTACTTGATATCCACTTCTCAAAGTCCAGGTTCCAAGTCCCAGCGCAATAAAGAGCAGAGAACCGATAAACGCATTCACAATCTGTTGACGCAAAGTCTGTTTGCCAACCCAGGCGGCGACAGGATCCCAGAAGCGTATAAAAGCCCACAGAATCACGGCGCCGATCAGCCAGCCAAAGATCACATCATGGGGGAAATGCACGCCAAGGAATATACGTGAAAGACCGATCAAAAATATAATGATAATGGCGACAACCCACACCCAGATGCGCCTGCCATACGCCGCAAACATGCCCCAGACACTCACCGCAAGTTGGGCATGACCGGAAGGAATGCCAAATGTTGTCTCTGTTAACCAAAGAGCGCGAACATGTGAACTCAACCAATAGGGACGCGGCCCCGCAAAAATTAATTTGCCGGCATAATTGAATAGATTACTTGTCACGAGAATAAAACCCACCCGCAAGCCGAGCGCTGAGTCAACGCTCCAGTAGATCAATGGCAATACCAGCAGAAAGAATTCTTCATTTCCAAGATAGCTAAAGAAACGCATGGGCGCAATGAGCCAATCCCCCATGCTGCTTTGAACAGCAATAATAAAAGCAATGCCGCTTTCGATAAAGATCTGCATATAAACCTCCATTATTTTTGTTTGCGGTTGACGGACATGCGTTGTTTATTGTACACTCAAAATATGGAAACATCACTTTCGCCCGGCAGTGTGCACCAGAATCCGTCAAACAGCCGGATTTGGGATTGGAAAGCCGCGCTCCTTGTTATTGCAATTGTGGAAATATCCAGCACACGGCTGGTGGTCACAGAATGGACGCCCTTTCTATATTTCACGCAAACGATGGGGTTTATCGGCGTCATATTAGGGCTGGCACTTGGGTATAGTAATTTTTCACAACGAGCTGTGCTTCGCATTATGGCTGGTTACACGTTAACGCTGGTACCATCACAATTATTGAGCATGGTGGAGAAAACGGACTGGCTGTGGCTGGACATTCTGGCACTCTTCGAGAGGCTGTTCTTTTCATTGGATCAGTTCATCAGAAACAAGCCAGTTTACGATCATTTGTTTTTTGTCTCCATTATGACATTGATCTTCTGGGGGATAGGCGTTTCTGCCGGGTACTGGTTAACCCGTCATAGGGATTTTTTAAATGTGGTCCTGCCCTCCGGTCTGGCAATCCTTACTGTGCAAGCCTTTGATTCAATGGAATCAAAACATGTTTGGCAATTGGCGTTTTTTTTCATCGCAGCACTGCTGTTGTTGGGAAGAATTTATTTTCTGCAAAACAGTTCTTTTTGGAAAAAAACTCATTTTCTGTTGACTGACGAAGTGATGAATGACCTTGAACGGGGAGCACTGACCATTACACTGATAGCAGTCTTCATTGCATGGTCATTGCCCGGCTGGATCAATGGAATAAAACCTGCGGCGCAAGCATGGAATAAATATTCACAGCCAATTTTCGACAAATTCTCCAACGCGGTCAGTGCCCTTGAGTCCCCCTATGCCGGGAGAAGCACGGGCGGGGATTTTTATAGTGACTCACTACCGCTCGGGCAACAGGCTGCTCTTGGGGAAACCATGGTATTCACAGTTAACTTAAATGAAGACCAGTTCACCCCGCTCCGAAATTATTGGAAAGGCAGGGTGTACGATCTTTATCTAAATGGACGCTGGACAACCGTTCAGGATGCAAGTGAGCCATTCACACCTTCCATTAATGAATTAACAGTTGAATATCCAAACGAACGCCATATAACAGAATTCACATTCACCACTGGTTTCAAAAAACAAAACCTGTTGTATTCACCTGCAGAGACCATCTGGGTCAGCGAAAACGCAGACATCCAAGCTGCATCCATCCCGGAGGGGATGAAAGATGTCACCGCCTGGATTGCCACCACGAGTCTTTCAAGCGGCAACCAGTATGAGGCGCGCGCCTTAATCGCCGATCCCTCCATAGAAGAATTACGATCCGCGGGGACGAAATATCCTGATTGGGTCACAGAGCGATATTTACAAATCCCAGAACAAATTGTCCCACAATTGCGTAAGCTGGCCCTTGAAATCACTGCATCCCACAGCACGCCATACGATAAAGTACAAGCCATCACTTCATACTTAAGAGAAGAAATCGAATATGATGCGGAAATCGAAGACATGCCGCCTGAGAACCGCGACCCTGTACTGTGGGTTTTGTTTGAAAACAAAAAAGGGTTTTGCATGTATTATGCCAGCGCGGAGACATTAATGCTGCGCTCAATTGGCATCCCTGCACGCATGGCGGTTGGATTTGTCGAAGGCGCATACGACGAAGTTAAGGGGCAATATATTGTCACTTATAAGGACTCTCACGCCTGGCCTGAGGTGTATTTCCCGGGCATTGGCTGGGTTGAGTTTGAACCAACAAGCAATCAGTTCCCCCTTGAACGGCCTGAAACGAAGGATATTCCCGATGAAATAATATCGAACCCGGAGTCTCAGGAAAACGCGACAATTAACCCACTGCCCGCAGTCCCCTTGCAAGAAGATCCAGAATTATCGAATGAAACAACGGATGCCTCATCATCCATCTACAAAAATAACTTATTCGAAACCCTGCTCATCCCTGCACTTATGCTACTGAGCCTGGGAATTGGCATTTTTATCATCCGCCGGTACTCGCTTTATGACCGCTTCCCAGTATACTTGGCACATCAATATGAACGGCGTGGAAGTAATCCGCCGCGCTGGTTAAATAACTGGGCACGTTGGACAAAACTTACTCAGATCGAACGCATATTCCAAGCCGTCAACCTAAGCCTGTACTGGCTGGGTCTGCCGCAGGCGGCACACACCACATCCCAAACACGTGCCGAGGTATTGATCAAACGTCTGCCTTCAGCACAGGAGCAAACTCTGTCACTTTTACAGGAATATCACAATGCCATGTACACCTCCCGCACAGTGAATATTATGGCAGCCCGCAAAGCCGCAGCGCTGGTGCTGTTAAAGACCTGGCGCATTCGACTAAAAGAGACCTTACAAATACTTGATACCCGTTATAATCAAATTAAATAAACAACCATGGATGAACAAACCCGCCCGACAACCATACCCGATCAACTTCTGACGCTTGGCATGCAAGCGGGAAAAATTCGTGCCGAGTTGGAAACCGCAAGGCTCAAACTGCCCAAAAACACGGTTGACGATTTGCAGCACCTTGAAATAACACTCGGGCACATAAGTGAAAAGATCGAATCGTTTCAGCGTGAACATAATAACCTGCTGGCACTTGCCGATATTGGGCAGGTCATCAACTCTTCGCTTGAACTCGACGAAGTGCTGACCATCGTGATGGACAACATTGTGCGCCTGACCAAAGCGGAACGCGGTTTTCTGATGCTGCGCGACGAAAAGGGTGAAATGGTAACCCGCATGGGGCGCAATTGGGAAATGGAATCGATCAACTCTTCCGAGTTGACGGTGAGCAAATCAGTTGTGGGACGGGTAATCAATACAGGCGAACCCATCATCACAACCAACGCGCAGGAAGACCAACGCTTTATCGGACAGGAAAGCATTGTAGCGTTTAACCTGCGCTCGATTTTATGCGTTCCCCTTAAAGTAAAAAATGAGCTGATCGGCGTAATTTACGCTGATAACCGCATCCGCTCGGGCATCTTTGCCGAATCAGAGCGAAATCTGCTGGTGGCTTTTGCAAATCAGGCGGCAGTTGCCATTGAAAATGCCCGCCTCTTCTCTTCGCTCAAACGCAGTCTCGAAGAGGTAACGGGGCTGAAAAACCTGATGGACAACATATTTGCCTCCATCGCCAGCGGCGTGATCACTGCAGATATTGAGAACCAAATCACCCTCACCAACCGTGCCGCGGAAACAATTTTAGGCTGCACCTCAAACGATATTGTCGGTCATCTACTGATCGAGACGCTTGCTTCTGTTTCAATGGAGCTTGAACCGCATTTAATGGAAGTACGCGCAACCGATAAAGCGATTACTGATCTTGAGATCAGTCACATCTCACCCACCGGCAGCATTGTTGATTGGCGTTTCAATCTCTCGCCGCTGAAAGATGCAGGACAAAAAACCCAGGGCATTGCCATTGTGCTTGATGACCTGACCGAAAGAAAGAAACTCGAAGCCCAACGCCGACTCTTTGAACGCATGGTTTCTCCTGCTGTAATCGAACAACTTGACCCGAACAGTCTGCAGTTGGGCGGCAAGCGCACGAACATCACCGCACTGTTCGCAGACATCCGCGGCTTTACCACTTTTAGCGAAAGTCAGGAACCGGAACAACTAGTAAAAATTCTCAATCGTTACCTGGCCGCGATGGCAGATGCCGTGTTGATGCAGGAAGGTACCATTGATAAATTCATGGGCGATGCGATCATGGCATGGTTCAACGCGCCCATACCACAGCCTGACCACACCCTGCGCGCAGTGAAAACCGCGTTGATCATTCGTGAATCCGTTGAAAATTTATATAAGGAACTTCCTCCTGAATATCACCTGGCATTTGGCGCCGGCATCCATTGCGGAGATGCGATCCTTGGCTTGATCGGTACAGAGAAAAGGCTGGAATACACAGCCATCAGCGATGCAGTGAACACAGCCAAACGCATTCAGGAAAACTCTGCCAGAAATCAAATTTTGATAAGCAGGGATGCCTTTGGACGGGTCAGCAGTGAAGTGATCGCCAAACCCCATGTAAATATGCCGGTAAAAGGCAAAACACAACCGCTGGAAGTATTTGAAGTTTTGGGATTGAAGTAAGGCCGGGTGTAATTGGGTATTTAGTGATCAGGGTGGGAACAGAAAGGGTAATCAGTAAAAACACTTCCGAGGTGATTACGACTCCGGAAGTGTTTTTTTCAGGGGGCTTTCCCATGCAACTCTTTTCGTATGCCTGCGTAAAGAAATTAGACAAACAAAAGGAGAAAAAATGAACGATACCAAAACCCTCTATCGAAGCAAATCCAACCGCATGATCGCGGGCGTGTGTGCAGGACTGGGCGACTATCTCAATATTGACCCGACCATCATCCGCCTGTTGTTCGTCCTTGGGTTCTTCACCTTCAACGGCGCGATGCTGCTGGTATATCTCATCATGGCAATCGTCACACCCGAAGGATAAGCACGCCCACTGTTGAACGTTTTAGCGAGCCAGCGAAAGGAAGACATCCTCCAGAGTTGGCTCGCCTCTTTCGATCTTTTCCACATGGATGCCTGCCCTGTTTAATAGACTTTGCATCGCATCCTGCTCCACCCGTTGACTGATGACCCGCAAATGATCGCCAGCCAACCCAACGCGTTCCACACCTTCCAGCGAAGCAAGAATTTCCAATCCCTTTTCCAGCGGATTCGCGTACACCTCCCAGACATCACCTGTGATAATCGACTTCTTTAAATTCGTTGGTGTATCCATCGCCAGTAATTTACCGTCGCGCATGACACCGACGCGCTCACAATATTCGGCTTCATCCATGTAGTGGGTGGTGACCAAAATAGTCACGCCGCCCTCTGCCAATTGGTAGATCAAATCCCAAAAGGCGCGACGGGCAGTGGGGTCAACCCCTGAGGTAGGTTCATCCAGGAAGAGCAATTTCGGCTCATGTACCAGCGCAATCCCAAGGGACAGTCTCTGCCGCCAGCCGGTGGACATGTCCCTGGTCAAGGTATTCTCATGTCCTTTAAGTCCGACCAGTTCAAGAGTATGCTGGATACGGGTTTTATCAGTAACCCCATAGACGCCACCATAGAAAGTCAAATTCTCCAAAGTCGTCAAATCATCATAAATTGCAAACTTCTGTGACATATAGCCAACGCGCATGCGAATCTCTTCACTTTGTTCAAAAACATCGTAGCCAAGGACAGTGGCTTGGCCATCGCTGGGTTTTAGCAAACCAAGCAACATGCGGATGGTTGTGGTTTTGCCTGAGCCATTTGGTCCGAGATAACCAATAACCTCGCCCCCCTGCACTTCAAAGTTGATATGATCCACGGCAACAAAATTGCCAAAGCGGCGCGTGAGGTTTTGAACAGAGATGACGGGGTCGGTCATAAAACATCCTTCTTGATCGCAGAATGAATCAGTTCAGCCTTTTGCGTGCGTCCCATTTTTTCATAGGCAAGGGCTTCATGGTTAAGGGAAAGAACTGGAACCTGCAGTTTACGCCAGGTCAACCAAATACGAACAGACGCAATATCCACCGAGGGTTCCCAGATGTCAGCGGGCGAACGATGGCGCACATCACCCATAAACTCGACCTGCAATTCATTTACCTGCGCCTGTCCATATAGCGAGAGCATATGTTCTGACTGCCAAACATGTACCGGAGTTTTTATAAATCCAGCAAGTTTCTGTTCAAGTACATATATGGTCTGCGCGTCGGTTTGCAAATCCAGATCATTCACAGAAATATCAAGGCCTTGTAAACGCAGCCCTGCGCTCCCGGTTAATGCCCACGGCAGCCCGGCAGGGGGGATCTTGTCGATCAGAAATAGCAGAACCTGAGCATGTTGTTCGGGAAGGTCAAGAAGGGCATTCATTGGATCGGATCCGATAATACAATGAAGACATCCTCCAATGTGGAGGGAATGGCGCGCAACTCTGTCAGTTCACCGCCAGCAGATTTAATCTCAGCCGGCAAACGCTTGATGACAAGATCAGATCTTCCTTCGCGAACTCGGACATGTAATTTATCGCCAAACGCGGCGACATCTTCGACGTCTGCATCCTGATGCGCAACATGGCGAAGTACATTAATTGGATTTCCGCGCAATTCAAGGACACGCCCATTAAGCCGCGTACGTAAATTGGATGGCGTATCTTCAGCAATGATCCTGCCTTGCTTCATAAATCCAACACGGTGACAACGCGATGCTTCATCCATGTAGGGTGTAGAGATGATGACAGAGACACCACCCCGGTCCTGTCCTAGAGGCAAACCCTCATTTTGTCCAGTAATGGGGGGCGGGTCAGAGCGGGGAGCAGAGACTAATTTGATAACCAGCTGCCAAAAATCCTGGCGGGTGACGGGGTCCACGCCCGTGGTGGGTTCATCCAGCAATAACAGACGCGGACGTGTGACCAAAGCAGAGGCAAGCCCAAGTTTTTGCTTCATACCGCCAGAAAGTTGTCCTGCACGGCGGTCAATAAATTTATCCAAACCAACAAATTCAAGAATTTCCATCGAACGCGGAAGCCATTCAGTTTGAGAAAGTCCACGCACCTCGGCAAAGAATCGGATGTTCTCCAACACGGTAAGGTCTTCGTACATGGAGAATCGCTGTGATAGATAACCAATCTGGGAGCGGGCTTGTTCGCTTTGTTTTTGTATGTCATAACCGCACACGCTGACTTCGCCCGCATCCTGTAAAAGTGCGCCAACCAGAAGACGCATGGTGGTGGTCTTGCCGGCGCCATCCGAACCGACAAGCCCGTAAATTTCGCCGGATTTGATTCGGAGGGATACATCATCCACTGCATGGGTTGTGCCAAAGAATTTTGATAAATGAATTGCTTCAACTAAATTCATGCCATCATTTCCTTTGCGCGCACAAGCATGACCTTCTTGAACGGCGGAAATTTTTTAAGGATTTTGAAAAACGGCACGGGGATAATTTCCTGATTGGCAATCCGCTGTGTGCGCTGGTTGATTCGTCCTTCGAGAGCAAGTTCCCTCCCAGCCTGGATGTACGCCGCGTAGACCTTTTCCAAGCGTGGGAATTTTTTGCGCTTCTCGGGATCGAGTCCATAGCCAGCCAGTTTCCCACCGTTACGAACGAGTTCGCCCATATGCGGCGCATCCATGAAGCGGGCAAAGGCGCGGAAATACGAAAGCACATTGCGGGGCGTCTCATCCTCCAGATTGTCACAGCAGACCAGCGTGACAAAAGGCTTGGAGCAAACAGCATGGTCGATGTGATGGAAAAGCAGTCCGCTGTGGGTGAGCATCATCTGGTTCACATCACTGGTCGAGTAGAGTCGATCGAGGAAGGTTTTGAGCAAACCCGACATCCCAAAGACATACACAGGTGTGGCGTAAATCACCACATCAGATTGCCCGATTTTGGCAAAGATCGAAGCCACATCATCACGGTCATGATAGGCGCATTGGAGATTATGCTCCGCTTCGTGGCACTCGCCGCAGGAAAGACAACGGTTGATCTTGTATTTGGCAAGAGACACAATTTCACATTCCGCTCCCGCCTCGTTTGCGCCCTGACATACCAGGTCGAGCAGGTGACGGGTATGTCCCTTGTCGCCGCGATGAGAGCCATTGATTGCAAGTAGTTTCATTTTTTCACCTACGATATTCCCGTTAGACACAGCTTCATCATCCCATCCTTCTGGCGTTCCTGCAGGAGAATGTAAACAAAGACAAAATAATCGTCTGCATGATGAATGATGGAATGAGCGCACCAAGAGATACAAACCTTACTATTATTCCCCAAATCTGAGTAATGATTTCTCCGATGACCACAACGAATGTAATGGGAAGGATGTCCTTCCTCTCCAAAGGCTGGCGATCTGCCCAAAGCAGCAAAACGGTCCAGCCAAACATCAATGGAGCGCCCATACCCATTGCATAACGAAAATCATTAGACGGGTGGAAATTCACAGGCTGGTTCATCAACTGGAAAAGGATGGGAATCAACATCATCAAGCCTGCGACAAAATCCACAACCGCGCCCACCCAGTAGCTCACACGTAACCAGCGGACCTCATCATTTTTCATTTGCAGTCCTCACGAGATGAATGACAACCAGGGCTTCACCTTTTGCCAATCCTTCCAACTGTTCACGGCTGGGACGTTTCGGCAGACCATGCGCCTTTTCCATGATCAAACCAATCAGGCGTGGATGTCGTTCAAGACGGACTTCCAAAAAATCTGCAAATCTTGAAGGATCAGTGATGATCTCTGCCGTGCCCTGGACATGCTTCACGCCCACGCGCAGTTCCACCTGCGGATTCGATTGGATGTTGCGAACCCAATCTGCATTTAGTCCGCGCGCCGCGCCGAGATAATAATCCTCACCAATCTTTTCGTATTGAAGGGGAGTCACCCGCTTCAAACCTGACTTCCGACCTGTAGTAGTTAAAAGAAGGACAAATCCGCCAATGAGTGAGCCAAGTCCAATCGCATAAAGTCCACGATGTATCTTTTGAATATTTTTCATCTTTGCCCAATCGAATGCAACGTGATTCATTACGTACTCCTTTCACCAAATCTGTGATTTTCTCAATCACCAACTGATTATTTTTTACTTAAACACCACATCTGCCGGCATGCCGATCTTCAACTTCCCTGTAGGATCTTCGACTTTTAATTTTATGGCATAGAAGGTGGAGCTTCGGCCTTCTACGGTTTGAACATTACGCGGAGTGAATTCAGCCTGATCTGCCATCTGAACGACAGACGCTGTAAAGGTCAGACCGGGGAAGGAATCAACCCGGACCTCGGCAGTTTGACCAAGGTTGACCTGTCCATAGCGGTCTTCGGGGACATAGACGGTGATGGTTAAGTCAGTGATGTCTGCCATGGTCAGTGCAACCGCGCCAGGCTGGACAAATTCACCAGGCTCAACATTACGAGTGAGAATCACGCCATCCATGGGTGCAAATGTGGTAAGTTTTTCAATTTGCGCGTTGATCAAATCGAGATTGGCTTGCGCCTGCTCAATTGCCTTTTGAGATTGAGCCGCTGCCGCCTGAGCTTGTGAAAGCAATCCCTGGGCGGCAAATACTGTTGTAGATTGTTCACCCAACTGAAACTTACGCAGATAATCGAGAGCCGCGTAATACCGCTCCTGTGCCACCGATACTTCTGCCCGCATCCGAAGCACATCATCCGCTGCCTGCGAGTTGAGAAGGTCATCGAATGCATTTTGGGCATCATCCAGTTCCTGCTCTGCTGCATCAAAAAGGGTTTCACCCACTTCGGAAATATGATCGTCTCCAGTACACCCATAGAGGCGATTCGTCAATTTTTTATTATCAACCCTATAACCGTCATTGGTTCCACAATGGGTACTGTTATATTTTCCAACAGGCGCGTTCGCGTCTGCAGAGTTTTGAGCGAGGTTGTTAACATCCTTTGCCATCAAGTAGGCAAGGCGCGCGTCGAGAAGCCGCTTTTCCGCTTTTAGAAAACCAGACTTATCAATAGACGTGCCAACATTCTCCAAATTTCCACGGGCGGATTCCAATGCCTTTAAGGTTATGTCAACCTGGTCCTGAGCGGCCTGGAGTTGTTCGGCTCGGGAAAAATACCAGTCCGGCTGTTCAAACTGGTCCGGGTCTTTAGAGAACCAATCCTGAATACGGGTCTTCTTGTCCTGGGCAAGCGCAGCTTCCAATGTAATTTGATATTGGTTTTGGGCGGTATTAACTGCGCTTTGGGCGGTCTGAGCGCCCGCTTTCGCTGCATCAAGATTGGCAACCGCAACCGCCTGTTGGGCATTTAACAGGGTCGGGTCAAGGCGAATGAGCAGGTCGTCTGTCTTGATCAACTGCCCCTCCACAACATCCACTTCCAACACCTTGCCGGCAAGTTCAGGCGAGACGTTCACAATGACGGCCTCGATGGAACCTGAGGCGGTCAAGTCGCCATTGCCATTATCATTAAGGCTGGCTAACCCAAAATAAAGTGCAACAATGACAGCGAGACCAATGATTGCAATCATGGGCTTGGGTAGTTTATGGTTCATGATAATCTCCTTAAGCAGATAGCAGTGACCTGTAAAGTGACTGCTGTTTTTTATTTAATCAAGCCGCTTGCGAAAACGCAGCGCAGCGGCAGTCATAATGACAACTCCAAAAATCGCAAGAGCCCATGTTTCACGTTGAATAGCTTCAAGACCCACGCCCTTTAAAAGGAGCGCACGAATGACAACGAGGTAATAACGAAGTGGAATTGCATAGGAGATCCACTGTAAAAATTTTGGCATGGCTTCCAGTGGAAAGAAAAAACCCGAAAGAAAAATACTTGGCAGGTTGTACATCATCACGGTCATCATGGCTTCCTGCTGTGTGTTGGCAATGGTAGACGCGAATAAACCAACGCCAAGACTGGACATGAGGAACAATCCTGACGTGAAAATGATCAGCGTGATACTGCCGCGAACCGGCACGCCAAACCAATAACGTCCAATAATAATGATCTCAAAGGTCTCCACAAAGGCCAGGATGACATAGGGCAGTAATTTCCCCAACACCAATTCCCACGAACGGATGGGCGTGACAATTAACTGCTCAATGGTGCCACGCTCACGTTCGCGCACGATGGCTGTGGCGGTGAGGATGGTAGTGATGAAGGAGAGAATCATACCGATCACTCCAGGAATCATGAAGTAGGCAGAGTTCAGGTCCGGGTTGTACCAAACCTGTGTGCGGACTTCGACTGGCGAAGAAGGGGCGGCACGTCCGCTAAGAGCAGCTTGCTCACTGAGAATTTTTGTTGCGTAGGATTGGCCCACAAGGCGCGCAGTGGATAAAGCTGTGGAGCCAATAGTCGCATCGGAACCATCCAATACCATTAAGACCTGCGCATTGCCCTCGAAGACCCGGCGCGAATAATCAACGGGGATGACCAAAGCAACACGTGCATCCCCTGATTCGATCAGCTTTTGATATTCTTCCTGCGAACCAACAAAGTAATCCATGGTGAAATAATCGGCGGCACGGAATGCATCCAATAGGCCGCGTGATTCGGGTGATCTGCTTTGATCCCAAACAGCCATTGCTATATTCCGCACATCAGATGTGGCGGCATATCCCAGCAGGAATAATTGCACAATCGGAATGACTACTGCAAGAGCAAGCGTACGTGGGTCCCGAATAAGCTGTAAAAACTCTTTACGGATGATGGAGGAGATACGGGAATTGAACATGAAATTTCCTTTTTACAGACCGGCTGCATCTTAATCAAGATATTGAATTAAAAGGTTCTTAATAAGACCTGTCCGTTTTTCTAACTCTCTGGTTTTATGATGCCGTGCAGAAAAATATCCACGTAAATCTCCATGGAATTTTTGGGTAGAAGGCTGCTGATGACAGAATTTGAAATGACCATTTGAGTAATGAAATAAGATATCACCATGCCAAAGAAGGAACGCATAAGTACAGCAGGATTGGTTACGCGTAAATTTTTTCTCGATTTAACGACCTGTTCAAATACAGGTAATACCTCTGGTGTAATTTCCTTCAACATGGCCGCGCCATGCCCTCCGTTGAATTCAACAAATTCGATCATCATTAATTTTATGTAGTAAGGTTCCCTGTCGAGTTCGGTCATGACAATCGACATGGCATTTTTGAGAAAAATCTCGGCAGTGTCGCCTTGCACTTGGAGGATCAAAGGCAGGATTTTTTTATATGGATGTTTATCCACAATAATGCCTTCAAAGAGTTCCTCCTTGCTGGAAAAATGATTGTAAATACCGCCCAGCGCAAGTCCCGCACGTTCTGCGATCTGGCGCATGGATGTGGCGTGGTAGCCATGTTCCATGAACAGTTCAACCGCAGAGTCTTCGATGGCTGAGCGGGTGGTTTCACCTTTCGTTGGAATATCCTTTGATTTCTCAGGCATAATATCCTTCTTGTATAAATATGAACGAACGTTCGTTTTTTTATTTTACGCCTTACAGAAAACATTTGTCAAGGTGGAAAAGTAGCCTGTTACCCCCAAAGCCAAAATCATTGCACACCACCGCTTGCTCTCCTGCGGTGGAAAAATAACATGAATTCCATTTAGCAGCGTACAAAAATTTCAATAACTACCGAATACCAATCAGAAGTAAGAATGTCAAAGCAGAAACGGCAAACCCGATCAAAAATCCGGCCAGTACATCCAAAACATAGTGCTGTTTCGTATACAGTGTGGAGATCGCAATCAACACTGCCCAGGTTACCATGATGCTTCCAATGACTGGTCCGTATACCATAAAATTCGCCACTATCACCGGCACAGATAACCCAACGTGCATGCTGGGAAAATTTCCATACGGCTTGCAGGTTTTTTGAAATAAGCCAAGCATACCGCCTGACAGTCCGCCTGGCATCCCCTGCTCCACTCGCTCAATTTTGCTTGGGATAGTTGCATGAATAAAACTGGAAATCACACTGATCACAATAAAACTGGTCAGCATCCAATAAAACTGCCGCGCATTTGACAAAATAAAGAACGGCTGCACAACAAAAATATAAGTGGAAAAATACACCGGTGCAAAAAACGGTATATAGGGAATTTTCTGGTCGAGCGTTACCCACATTTCCACACGGCGGCTTGAATCCACCTGAAGACGGTTTACAAAAAAGTAAATGACGAGCCAACAGAATAGGGTCACCACAAGGGCAGCCAGGCGGAAGGAAAATGGGAGGGTTTCGCTAATGGATTACTCCGTCACCATATCAACAGCTGTTTTTGCATGGTTTACAAAAAAGTGCATTCGTATTGAAGAAATTTACTTCACTCACTCCGGCATCTGCATCAAGAAAGAGCAGGTTCAACTGTGGATACATGACCTTCATCTTTTTTTCCGTGCCTCTGGCAATGATGTGATTGGCGATGCAGCCAAACGGCTGTAAACACATTGCTGATCCCACTTTTCACAAGAGAACCCACCTCGCCCGCAATAAGCCAGCCTTCGCCATACTGATGATTTAGGCTGAGAATCTGCTCCGCGAATCTTGCGATATTTTCGATGTCAGGATGACGGCGGAAGCGTCGATAGCCTTGCATGATGCAATCGATCTCGTTCAGATAATTGCGGAGAATTTTCTTTCCCAGCAGGAGATAATAACCACATCATAACATGCAGTACAAGGTTGGTTTTGACGCTTTGCTCGTTGTGGATCAAACCGCCTGCAAAAAACTCAAAAAACGTTGGCAGGACCACTTCCACGCCCTATCCCACCAGCCATTGTGCGGCATTGTTGTTTGAGAAGGTGTTGTACTTGACATAAATCTCACCTACGATTCCCGCTTTTGGATAATCTTTGTCATCCACTTCGATGGCGTTAAAATCGCCATAGCCCGCACAATCGCATTGAGCAAAGACTTTCTCCCGGCTTTGTGGCGGCGATAAGAGGAGAAAAGAAAATCCCTTTCCTCATTAAAAATCACAGCCTTGGTGGTTGTGTAACCGATATCAATTCCCAAGCGAAAATTGGACACAACCTCGCTCTTCATAATAAATGAACGAACGTTCGTTTTTATTTTTACACAAATATATATGCCTGTCAATACCAGGATACAAACCCCTAAAAATCATCAGGTACAATCAGCCTATGCTCCCTTTCACCACACTAGAAACTAATATTCGTGAAAACCTGAAACACAACATCACTGTCAACCTCTGGGATGGCAGTTTGTTTGGCATGGCAATTGGTTTTGCTTCATTCAGCGCTGTGCTTCCACTATTCGTTGCCTCCATGACCAATTCTGCCACTCTGATCGGACTAGTACCGGCTATTCACTCGGCAGGATGGCTGTTCCCACAATTGTTCACTGCAAGCCATGTTTCCCGCCTGCGGAAATATAAACACACCGTCCTGATGACAACCATCCATGAGCGTGTCCCGTTTTTGGGCTTTGCAATTGTTGCGCTGTTGCTTCCATTCATTGGCGTAAACACCGGGCTCGTCCTAACATTTTTGCTGCTTATCTGGCAGGGATTGGGCGGCGGATTCACTGCCAATGCCTGGACGTCCATGATCTCAAAAATCATTCCGTCAGAATCACGCGGAACATTTTTTGGATTGCAAGGCGGGTTGGCAAATCTCTTCATCAGCATGTCGGCCATCGGCGCAGGATACATGCTCGACTATTTCGATGCACCCTGGAATTTTGCAACATGCTTCCTTCTTGCAGTTATTTTCTTCGTCATATCGTGGTTTGCCCTCGCAAAGACACTCGAGCCAGAGGATACCGAAAAAATCATCCCCGAAAAGAAGTCCCACTTTTGGGTGGATGCAAAAAAAGTTCTTAGCCATGATAAAAACTTCAACTGGTTCCTGGTTGTTCGTGTCCTCTCACAGTTCGCCACCATGGGCTTTGCCTTCTACATCATTTACGCCTTACGCGAGTTCAACATGGATGCGATCACTGCGGGCTACCTAACCGCCACCTTGACCATCTCGCAGACCGTATCCAATATTGGCATGGGCTGGGTTGGGGATCGGGTCGGGCATCGCATCATGCTCATCATAGGGGCGGTTGCGGCATTTCTGAGCGCAGTGCTGGCCTGGAATGCTGCATCAATTGCGTGGTTCTATCCCATATTTTTTTTAACAGGAATCGCAAATGTCAGCATTTGGACAAACAGCATGTCGATGACTGTGGATTTCGGCAATGAAGCCGAACGTCCCATTTACATCGGCCTGTCACAGACACTCACCGCCCCCGCGACCATCATCGCTCCGTTGATCGGCGGCTGGATCGTGGATGCAGCAGGCTTTACCCCAACATTTGTAATTTCTTTCGTTCTTGCAATAGGAATGTTCGGCATTCTAATATTTTTTGTGAAGGATCCCCGCAAAAACCGTTCGCTGACCACCAACGAAAGATAATAAGTTAGATCAAATCAGGTCGTGCATCCTTCTCCAAGACATAAGTCCAAATCCAGGAGTTCTCATGTCCCTCATTCAGGAAAAAGTAAAACAGGCAATCGAAATTCTCAAAGAGCTGAACGTTGATATGTGGCTGACCTTCGTGCGTGAGACATCGGGCGTGCGCGATCCTGCGCTGGATTTTCTGATCGGCCCGAATGACCTGACATGGCAATCGGCGCTTATCCTTACCCCAAAAAACGAGAGGCTCGCAATTGTCGGAAATCTTGAAAAAGAAGCAATCGCGCGGCTGGATGTATTTGACGAAATTCTCGGATACGACACCGCCGTCAGTGCATTGCTCAAAGAGACTATTACCCGGCTTGACCCCACGCGAATTGCAGTTAACACCTCAAGAAATAATGTCCACGCAGACGGTTTGACGCACTCCATGTACGCATTCCTAAAGGAGTATCTTGCTGACACGCCCTATGCTGATAGACTCATCAGCGCCGAACCCGTTATCTCTGCCATCCGCGGACGAAAAACTCCCACAGAACAGGCGCATATCCGGAAAGCAGTACATATCACAGAAGAGATATTCAAAAAGACCTTTCCCCACATCAAAGTCGGCATGACCGAGATCGAAGTCGGCGAATATATGCACACTCTCGCGCGTGAATATAATGTTGAACTGGCGTGGCCCTCCGAAAACTGTCCAGCTGTCAACAGCGGACCTGCCTCTCCAGTTGGGCATAATGGACCCACAGAAATCAAAATCGAGCGCGGACATATTCTGCACTTTGACTTCGGTGTGAAATACAATGATTATTGCTCCGACATCCAGCGTGTCTGCTACATCCTTGGGGAAGGCGAGACCGAATGTCCAGTGGAAGTCCAGCGCGGATTTGACACCATCCACACTGCTGTCGAAAAATCACGCGAGGCAATGAAAGCAGGCGTGACAGGCAACTCAATTGATAATATCTCACGGGAAATCGTCACCGGAGCGGGCTATCCAGAATATCCGTATGCACTCGGTCACCAGTTGGGACGTGTCGCTCACGATGGCGGCGCATTGCTTGGTCCGCTATGGGAAAAATACGGTGACTCGCCCAATCAAAAATTGGAAGTCGGGCAGATATTCACCATCGAACCAGGTCTGGCTGTAAACGGTCATGGTTATATCGGCCTTGAAGAAGATGTGGTAATCACCCAAAACGGAGCGGAATATTTGGGGGAACCGCAAAGGGAAATTATTTTATTGAAGGGGTAACCCCAAAATAAGAGGTCATTGCTAATAATGACCTCTTATTTTTTTTGATGTTTGTCACGCTTATAACATGACATAAGGAATGAAGCACTTCTTCATCCAATTTGCGTGTCATCCGTCACTACTTGCCAATTAACGAAGTGTTATACTCCAATTGTGAAATTCATCACCTTTTAAAACAAGGGCGAACCTACAAGAAAACAGAGGATTTACTATGACCCAGGAAGACCCCAGAATTTTGGAACTGCGAAAAGTCCGCGCCAAGGCACTTGAAGGCGGCGGCGAGGAAAGGAATAAAAAGCAAAAAGCCAAAGGCAAGTTGACTGCGCGTGAACGAGTTGAGCTATTGCTCGATCCTGACACCTTCAACGAATTGGAACCGTTCATCACACATCAGGGCGATGAATTGAATTTGTTGAAAGAACGTTACTATGGCGATGGTGTTATTACCGGCTATGGACAAATCAACGGGCGGACTGTTTATTTATACTCACAAGACTTCACAATCTACGGCGGCACATTAAGCGAGATGCAATCGCACAAGATTTGTCGTGTAATGGATCTGGCAGTCCGTAACGGTGTGCCATTTATTTCACTGATCGATTCCGGTGGCGCGCGCATTCAGGAAGGCGTGCGTTCGATGGGCGGTTATGCCGAAATATTCAGACGTAACGCTCAATACTCCGGTGTGGTACCGCAAATCAGCGTCATGCTTGGACCCTGCGCCGGTGGAGCAGCTTACTCCCCTGCCCTGACCGATCTGGTCATCATGGTGGAAAAATCCTCATTCATGTTCCTGACAGGTCCCGATGTGATCAAAGCAGTAACAGGTGAAGTGATCGACTCGGAATCGCTGGGAGGCGCGGCGGTTCATAACTCTGTCAGTGGTGTGGCACATCTAAGCGTACCAAGCGAACAGGCTGCTCTCGAAATGGCGCGGCATTTTCTCTCGTACCTACCTTCAAATAACGTGGAAAACCCGCCCTACGTCCAACCGAACGACGACCTGGGGCGCATGGACGAATCGCTAAACAGCATCATCCCATTCGAAGCCAATGAACCCTACATCATGCACGATGTCATCGAAAAGATCGTGGATACAGACTCTTTCCTTGAGATCCAGCCTGACTGGGCACGCAACGCCATTGTCGGCCTGGCGAGAATTGGCGGACATAGTGTGGGCATTGTTGGTCAGGAACCATCCATTATGGCTGGCGTCATCGACATCGACGCGGCGGACAAAATGACCCGTTTCGTCCGCATGTGCGACTGCTTTAATATTCCGCTCGTCACATTTGTGGATTCACCCGGTTTCCTGCCCGGCATTGCACAGGAACACGGCGGCATCATTCGCCATGGTGCAAAACTCTTGTACGCCTATTCCGAGGCCACTGTGCCAAAGATTTGCATCATCACCCGCAAAGCATATGGCGGCGCATATGTGGTCATGTCCAGCAAATATCTTGGCACCGACATCACATACGCCTGGCCCTCGGCTGAGATTGCCGTGTTAGGCGCTGAAGGTGCGGCAAACATCCTTTATAAGAAACAAATTGAGACCGCCGCCGACCCTGCCGCCGAGCGCACAAAACTCGCCAATGAGTACCGGGAAAAATTTAATAACCCATACTACGCTGCCTCCACCGGCTATGTGGACGACATCATCGAACCGCGTGAATCGCGTCCGAAGATTATCGCCTCCCTGTCCGCCCTGCGCGACAAATATGCCCCCGCCCCCGCGCGCAAGCATGGCAACATCCCTGTCTAATATGCCATTGAGCAGGGGTTACCCCGAATCAATCCCCGATGTAAAAGGAGATTGATCAATGCACTGGCCTATGCCGCATGTGACATCGGAAAACTGACCTCCTCAAAATGACATAAATGGATGATATATGACTGACCTAACCCTCCAATCCCTAGAAATCACCGCTCTTGGCATGGGACTTGTCTTTGGCGCGATTATTCTGCTCTGGCTGATGATGATTATGCTGACGGCCTTAACAGCGGAAAAAGAATCCCCGGCCGATGAATTGATACCCGGCTCAACTGAACCTGATCCTGATCCTCAGGCAGGGTTCAAGGCTCAGGCGGCCGCGCTTGCCGTGGCACTTGCCCTGGCCGAACAGGGACAATCGAGCGCCCGCCCATTGTCTACTCCGCCCACTGCGCTTGTTTCTGCCTGGCAACTTGGCATGAGGACAAGCCAGCGTTCACAAACAGGAAGCCGCGGAAGACGTTAATTCCCATAATTGTCAGGTCTGATTGTGACCTGACTTAATTACGTTTTTTGTAAATCACAACCCACCTGACAAACCTGTACCCTGCGAAAAATTGTCAGGTTTCCGGAGAACTTATGAAATATAAAATAACAGTCAAAAACCAGACATACGAAGTTGAAGTCGAAAATATCAACGTCCGCCCCATCGTCGCAGTTGTCGACGGGGAGCGATTCGAGGTCACGCCTGAGAGCGGAGAATCGAAGGAGATAAGACCAAAAGCGGAGAAAAAATCCTTTAATCCGAATCAGCCCTCAGCTGTGTCACCCTCTCCCAGTGCCGCTGCTGGCGGGAATATACTAACCTCTCCTCTGCCCGGCACAGTCGTCAATGTCTTTGTCAAAGCTGGTGAAAAAGTGGAAGCTGGACAGGTCGTGCTGGTCATTGAAGCGATGAAGATGAAAAACAGCATTCGATCCCTTTTCAGCGGGACCATTGGCGAAGTGTATGTGGAAACCGGTCAAAGCGTAGCGCACAAACAAGCATTGATCAAATTTACAGATTTGAGTGAAACTGCATGGATGTAATTTTTACACATTACGCATTTACGTAATGTGTTAAGGAAAATTATGGATTTGACTTCATTAGTACCTGAATTACTAAAAGGCTTTACCCATTTTAAACTGGGCAACGGCGTGATGATTTTTGCCGCCCTGGTATTGATCTATCTCGCGGTCTTTAAGGAGATCGAACCAGTGCTTTTGCTGCCCATTGGCTTTGGTTGTTTGCTTGCCAATATTCCACTGGCAGGCATGACCGCTGCGGAAGGCATGACAAAGGTTTTGTATGACGCAGGAATAAAAACCGAATTATTCCCCCTGCTCATCTTTGTCGGTGTCGGTGCGATGATCGACTTCTCGCCGCTGCTCGCCCAACCGCGCATGGTCTTACTCGGCGCAGCTGGACAGTTCGGTATCTTTGGCACATTGATACTGGCAATTGCGTTGGGCTTTCCGTTAAATCAAGCTGCGTCCATCGGCGTGATTGGAGCCATCGATGGACCTACTTCAATCTTTGTCGCATCCAAACTCGCGCCCGAACTGCTCGCCCCGATTGCAGTTGCCGCATATTCATACATGAGTTTGATCCCCATCATTCAACCGCCTTTGATGAGGCTGATGACTACAAAAAAAGAGCGCATGATCCGAATGGACTATGCGCCCAAACCCATCTCAAAAAAGACATTGATCTTCTTCCCCATCGTTCTGACCGTGGTAGTCGGTCTTCTCGTACCCGAAGCCACGCCATTGATCTCCATGCTTATGCTTGGGAACTTACTGAAGATGTCAGGCGTGGTGGATCGTTTGAGCAAAGCCGCAGAAAATGAGATCATCAACATCGCTACATTGTTTCTTGGTCTGGCAATTGGCTCCACCATGGAGGCAGATGCCTTCCTCAATTGGAACACTGGCAAGATCATGATCCTAGGCTTGTTCGCTTTTTCATTGGACACTGTTGCAGGGTTGCTGTTCGGTAAATTTATGTCATTCTTAAGTGGCGGCAAGATCAACCCACTGATCGGCGCTGCAGGTATCTCCGCATTTCCGATGGCGGGACGTCTGGCAGCGAAAACTGCAAACGATGAAGACCCTGATAACTTCATCTTAATGCATGCCATGGGCGCGAATACCGCCGGTCAATTAGGTTCCGTAATTGCGGGTGGTATTTTACTTTCGGTTGTGAGCAAAATGTTGGGAATTGGATAATCATCACGAGATCTGGAACCAGTCACATGAACAAGTAAAAGCCGCCGGATTTTTATTGACAATCCCGCGGGTTGAGAAATCAGCCTGCGGGATTGTTTGTAATTTTCCATATTTGCGCTATAATAAAGTTGTCTGACAATTAAAAATCAGGAGAACCCCAATGACCACAATTGACCTCACAATTCACAAAGACCGCCGCGCCCGCGCCATTCAACGAGCCAAAGAACGTAATATTATCATACCCACTTATGCCCAGATGAAAGACCCTGCCAAAATTCCCGCCAAAATCAAGGAGGAATTGAAGGGCATTGGGCTCTGGGATATCCATCCCCGTAACCTCTTCCGCATCAGTTGGAAGAATCAACCCACCGTCTCTGGGGGGACATTTGGCGGAGTGAATTTCATCGAACTTCCATCCTCGCTGACAGGGGTCAAGGCACGCATCATTGCAGTTGTAGGTAAATGGTTCCCAACGGGCGCACACAAAGTTGGCGCTGCATTTTCCTGTCTGGTTCCGCGTTTGGTGACAGGTCAATTTGACCCCACCACCCAGAAAGCCGTATGGCCTTCCACGGGGAATTACTGCCGGGGTGGCGCATACGACTCAGCCTTGCTAGCTTGCGAGTCTATTGCCATTTTGCCCGAGGGCATGTCCAAGGAAAGATTCGAATGGCTGGAAAAAGTAGCAGGTGAAACGATCAAGACACCTGGCACAGAATCCAATGTAAAAGAAATTTTTGATAAGTGCTGGGAATTACGAAATTCGGGCCAGGACCTGATGATCTTTAATCAATTTGATGAGTTTGGCAATTATCTCTGGCACTACGAAGTAACAGGTCATGCAATGGAGGAAGTTTTGAAGCAGGTCATGGGACCCAATGACCGTTTCCGCGCCATTGCATCTGCAACAGGTTCAGGCGGTACAATTGCCAGCGGTGATTATCTCAAGCAGATCTTCCCCGAAAGCAAGATCATCGCAAGCGAAGCGCTGCAATGTCCCACCCTATTGGAAAACGGCTTCGGTGCGCACCGCATCGAAGGTATTGGCGACAAGCACGTACCCTGGGTTCACAACACCAAGAATACAGATTTTGTGACCGCCATTGACGATAATGCAGTCGTCAACATTTCACGTCTTTTCAATGAAGAAAACGGCCGTGCCTATCTTGCAGAAAAAGGTGTTCCTGAATCCACCATCTCCAACCTCGATCTGCTTGGTTTCTCTGGAATCGCGAATGTGCTTTCCTGCATCAAAGTAGCCAAGTACTATGAGATGGACGAAAACGATGTGATGATCACCATGCTGACCGACTCGATGGAACTATATCGCTCGCGCCTGCACGAGATGCACCAGGAATTTGGAGAATACAGCGAAAAAGATGCTGCCGGCGATTTCGCCCGCTACCTGTATGGCCAATCCACCGACAACATGCTTGAGTTGACCTACGCCGAGCGCCGCCGTGTTCACAACCTTAAGTACTACACCTGGGTCGAACAACAGGGCAAGACTTACGCAGAAATCCAGGAACAATGGTATCAACAAACCTACTGGACCGATATTCAAAAGCAGGCAGATGAAATTGACGAATTAATTATCGAGTTCAACAAGGAAGTTGGGCTTTAAGAAAAAAGGGCCGATCATTTTTTGAGCTGAGCCCCAAAAAAGACAATGGACAGACACCTTATGAAACCAGGTGTCTGTCTTGTTTTTAATTGTATCCCCTCATGGTTGTGAAAGAAAATGTATTCGTCAATGAAACGCCCTGTTTTCTTAGGGGGATTAGCTTGAAAATTCACAAATATTCTTTTTTAAGATATCCATAGAATTTTCCCATGGGCGTGTTACCCCAGCAATTTCCATGACGTGACATGGAGGGCAAGGCGCAAGATGTGTTGCCACAACCGTATACATCTGACATTTTTCCACAATCTGACATATCACTTCCACTTCCACCCTGTGCCACCCTATTTTCTGCCTGATTAACAAGCTGGCTCTGTTCCGGTTTTCACACAAGAGAGATTTTTTATGCCTGCTTTTCTGGATCCAGTTCAAGTTGAAGGGCTTCATATTTACTTCAACCCCACCAACAACGCAAACAAACCAATTATTTGAATCAAGTGAAACACCCCATTGTTATCAAAGTGCCCAATAATTCCCCTACCGGCCTTACCCGTTGCCTGAACAACCGCCGCAAGGATGGTGATAGATACACCGATCAGTATCCAACCTGTACCGATAAGTGCGGAAGTGAAAAATAGATAGGTATACGCGCCGAGCGCAAAAAGCATGGCAACCGCTTCATAGACAATGAAAGTCATAAAAGAACCAGGCTTCCAGATGGTGTACAGGAAGAAACCAAGGCCAACAACCAACATTATGGGAAGTGATTTGCGGGCAGGCAGTTCGCCGCTCAAATCAAACAAGGCAGCCACAACAAATAACCCAAGCGCCAATCCCAAAGTCAGGTTGATAGGAATCCAAAGGCGGCCATTGGTCTTTGGGTTCATTTCAAAGCCATGGGCAACCGCACCGAGAAAGGATGAAAATGCCAGCAAGCCAAACGTCCACGCCCAAACAGCAGCTTTAAAGCCTGGGAATTGAGCAAGATAAATAGCTGCGTAAACAGCAAACGCCCCCATGAAAATATCGGTGAAGGCGGTGATACGTTCGAACGGTGAATGATGGATCAACATGGACGGTTTCCTTTGGAAAGTTGATAAATTCTTTGAAGCAAAGAAGCGGCATCTGTGGTGTCCTGGGCAAGTTCCCACACCATAGACCCGCCCAACCCCGTCTCCATACCATAACATATCTTTTTCTGGATCGTTTCCAACCCGTTGAAATAGAAGCCATTTACTTCATCCACATCAGGCGCCGGGAAATACATGCTGGTAATCTCGCCATAAGAGAGATCCTTGTATGGCGGCGATATTGTGCGCCCATAAAATGGAAGCCCAAGGATCAGCTTATCGGCAGGAATGCCCGCGTCCAAAAATAATTGAACATCCAAAACAGCCTGCTCATAGGTGGCATGTTTTTCGCCGCGGTCATACGACATGATATGCACGCGGTCTACAACGGAAAACCCGCCCAGCGGAAAACTCGATTCGGAAGGCAATGCCACGCTCACCAACAAACCGCGCTCCGAGAATACCGCCCAGGTTTCAGTCAGCAGGGCAAGATAATTTGCAAACTGCCCGTCCGTTTCCGGGAATTCCCAATCGAAATCCACGCCGTCTAGGTCATGGTAAAGCGCACACTGCAGCAGGTTTTCAATAAAGATGCGCCGCGTTTCAGAATCTGTGGACATATCAACAAAACCGCCATTGTGCTCCCACCCGCCGATGGAAACATGAACACGCAACTCGTACCGAGTTTTCCATTCATGCCATTGCCGCCAATTGTCTTCGGGCAGGCGCGATGTATCCAAGGAACCGTCGGCACGAGGTTCAGCAGAGAAATAAATAATGTCGGTCAGGTTCTTTGCCCAATCGGGATTCAAAACGCAATAGTCAGGAAAGCAGCCAATGACAGGAAAATCTGACGATGACTGCGGCATTGACTGGGAAAGCTCAGGCGTAACAAATGTTATTCCAGGTATTTCAGGCTCAGACGAGGAAAGCGGTACCGCGTTTCCCGTGCAGGAAGTGAGCAGTAAGAAGGTCAAATAAACGGGGATTAGCTGCATGGCAGACATTATAATAAAGCCATGCTCAAAACAACGGATTTGATATTAGTCTGCCTGCTGCCAACGCCCCGGGATTTGGAAATCGCGCGGCTTTTAGGTTGGTACCGTATTCCGCTTCGTTCGGCTCCGAAAGTAGTCACTGTGGACTATCTGGCTTTTTACCAACCCTCAGCATTTGGCGAACGAGGCGGACAAATCGAATTTATTGCACAGGTTAAAGGACATGAGTTGACCACACGCGGCGATTTGCTGCGTGATGAAAAGGATCACCCGCACGCACATGAGGAATATTTTAAGGTTCAATTGGGCCAACTGGAGAAATTGCACGTACCGATTAAAACTGATAAATGGAAACGATTGACGTTTTTATATTCCACAGGCGAATATTTGCTAAATGCCAGGTCACTGAACGATCTGGTGGTGGCAGGCGAGGAGCGTGAAATATTGTGGAAGAGTTTACGCGAACGGGCGGAGAACGAACAATTGTATAAAGTGGAATTACCCAAAGTTGATATTCCGCCTGAGGTGTTAATGGCATTACTTGGAATTAAGGAAACACAAGCAGATCTCAATACGAAGGAGCAATCAAATGACAACTTTAATTAAGAACGGAACTCTCATCACTGCATCTGACACATTTCAAGCAGATATTTTAATTGAAGATGAAACCATCGTTCAGATCGGTAAAAATTTACACCACCCAAACGCCATCGTGGTCGATGCCACGGGCAAACTCATCATGCCTGGTGGAATTGACCCACACGTCCATTTGGATCTGCCGATGTTCGGTACAGTCTCATCCGATGACCATTACACGGGTCATAAGGCGGCGGCATTCGGCGGCACCACCACCGCCATGGATTTTGTTGTTCTGGAGGAACAGGGATTCAAATATTCGGCTGACCTGTGGATGGAAAAATCCGCCAAGGCTGCGATTGATTACTCATTCCACATGAATCTAAATCACTTCAATGACAAACTTGCTGCAGAACTGCCATCACTCATGGATATGGGAATACAGACAATAAAAGTGTTCACAGCCTATAACGGAAAGCTACGGTTGGATGATGGCAGCATTTTCCGCGCTTTAAGAATTGCCAAAGACAATGGCATGTTGGTGATGGCACATTGCGAAAATGGGGATGTGATCGAAACACTGATCCCTGAAGCACTGGCGGCGGGGCATACGTCCCCCGAATGGCACGCACTCACCCGCCCGGGCTGGGGTGCCGTGGAAGCCACGCTGCGTATGGCCGCCATGTCTGAGCAGGCAGATGCACCCGTGTACATTGTCCACATGAATATGGGCGGGGAAGTGGATATGCTCAAGTACGCCCGGGAGCGCGGCGTGAAAGTGATGGGGGAGACCTGCCCTCCATATCTGTTTTTTACAGTGGATGATTACTATCGTCCCGACGGCGCAAAGTGGATATGTTCTCCCCCCATGCGGACAGAACAAGACAATGCACGGCTTTGGCAGGGGTTGCACGACGGGACATTACAAACCATCGGTACTGACCATTGTCCATTTTTCTTTAACGGCGCAAAACCGATCATGTACGAAGGTAAGGAAATCGCCATTCCAGGTAAGGAACTCGGCGCAAACGATTTCACCAAAATCCCGAACGGCTTGCCGGGAATTCAGGACCGTCTGCCCATTCTTTGGACATATGGCGTGCAAACGGGAAATATCACGGCAAATCAATTTGTAGCGTACACATCCACAAACCCAGCGAAAATTTTCGGCTTATACCCGCGCAAGGGGGCGCTCATCCCCGGCGCCGATGCAGACATTGTAATTTGGGACCCTGAAAAACGCTTAAAGTACGGTGTGGAACATTCCCATCAGCGAACTGATTACTGCCTCTATGAAGGCTGGGAGTTGGCCGGCTACCCCGAAAAAGTTTTCCTGCGCGGCAAGTTGATCGTGGACGGCGAAAAGTGGCTGGGCAAGAGCGGCGACGGGAAGTACCTGAAACGCGGCATGGGTGAAATACTATAATTGCGAAGACCCCATGTCAGCAAAAAGACCCATAATTCATGGCGGTGCAATTGATATCTTCTGGGACAACTGGCATAAATACGACTTTGGTATCTGCATAAAGTAAATACCCAAAATGCGTTGGACATTGGCACAAGGCATATCTCTCCATGTCTTGTGCCGTTTTGATGCAGCGAAGAAATAAAAAGAGTTCCATCAGTGTCATTACGAAGAGTAAAACGACGAAGCCATGACATGCTACAAGGAGTTTCATGAATCAATCCCATCAATGTGACATTACCCTGCTATTTTCCACGCGCATCATCCGTTTGTTTTGCTATGGATTTCTCTCGGTCGTTTTGGCGCTGTATCTCACTGAAACAGGTTTCGATGAACAAATGGTTGGTTTATTATTTACGTTTACACTGGCAGGCGACGCAGGCATTACATTATGGCTCACCACTCACGCAGACCGGCTTGGGCGTAGAAAAACCCTATTGATCGGCGCCCTGCTCATGGTTGGGGCGGGAGGTGTGTTCGTCATCACGCATAATATTATTATCCTGATGGCAGCGGCAATCATCGGAGTCATCAGCCCGGGCGGAAATGAAATTGGACCGTTTCTTTCAGTGGAACAGGCGGGGTTAACCGAATTGATCTCCAATGAAAAACGCACAAAAATTTTTGCATGGTACAACATGGTCGGCTCATTTGCAACAGCGACAGGCGCGCTCGCCGGTGGATGGCTGGCGCAAATTTTGCAAGGTAATGGATGGACAAAACTGGAAGCATATCGGCTGGTGTTAATGGGCTATGGGCTTGGCGGACTCCTGCTGGTGGTTTTATTTTTATTCGTGTCGCCTGCGGTCGAAGTGATGCACATTACCGAAACAAAACATGCGCTGGGGTTGCATCGTTCGCGCAAGGTTGTTCTCAAACTTAGCGCCCTTTTTGCACTGGATGCTTTCGCAGGCGGTTTGATCGTGCAGAGCATGATCGCATATTGGTTCCATGTGAAGTTTGGTGTGGGATCGGGTGTACTCGGAAGTATCTTTTTTTTCGCAAATGTTTTGGCGGGTATCTCTGCCTTACTGGCTGCACCGCTCGCCGCGAGGTTTGGCCTGATCAACACCATGGTCTTTACGCACATTCCATCCAATATTTTGTTGATGCTGGTGCCACTGATGCCAAACCTGCCGCTTGCCATTGGAATTTTATTGGCGAGGTTCAGCATCTCACAAATGGATGTACCCACACGTCAATCCTACACGATGGCTGTGGTGGCACCCGACGAAAGATCCGCAGCCTCGGGTGTAACTGCCATCGCGCGCTCTGTCGGCGCATCCCTCTCCCCCACACTGACCGGTATTATGTTCAGCATTCCCGCATTTTTTAACGCGCCGCTTTTTCTCGCAGGCGGACTTAAGATCGTTTATGATCTTTTATTGTTCAGAGAATTTCGCTCTGTCATACCACCTGAAGAATATATTAAGAACTCCAAAATTTGAGAGGTAAAAAAAGCGGGCGAGTTTCCTCGCCCGCCAACTTTTTTAATTTTCAAACCTGCTAACATTCCGAAAAACCACAAGCATAGCACTTGCGGCAACCTTCCTCATTCACCACTGCCGCCTCACCGCATTCCGGACAAAGGTCACCAATTTTTATGGCATGCGGGTGTGATTCGTGTCTGTTACCATTGGATTTCTGTTCTTCGATAACAACTCCATTTTTCTCGTTCAAGTATTGGTCAAGCACTTGTCCAATGCCATCGGGCAGGGAGCGCACGCGGTTGGGACCAAAGCCCAACGACCTTCCGCCGCCAATGCCTATGAGTTGGATGATAATCTCGCGCATCCTGTCCAGGGGCACAACGGGCGAAGCCATTCGTAAAATATAAGAAATCAAGCGTCCAATCGCCTCGGAAACAGCGGCAATTTCAGAGCCTGCCTTGGCAGTGTTAATGAAAACTTCAAAAGGTTGTGTACCTCCGTTTTCATTGATGGTGATGAAGGCTTTGCCAACAGGCGTCTCGATGTTGTATGTTTTACCCGGCAACGCTTTGGGGCGCGACTTTTTTGTTCCATGCCAGAGGATGGGTGCGGGGGTAACCGTCTCGGCAGGGGTGGAGCGCCGCTCCTCCCCTACATAAATCGGTATTTTCTTCTCTGCAGTGGCTTTGGTCTCCAAAACCACTTTGTCACGAGAACCCGTCACATACACGGTAATCCCCTTGCAGCCGAGTTCCCATGCCATCATATAAGCTTTTGCAACGTCATCTTCGGTGGCATTTTCATGGAAGTTAACAGTCTTTGAAAGAGAGTTATCAACAAAGGCCTGCAGGGCGCTTTGCATGCGCACATGCTCTTCAGCGGTGATATCGCCAGAAACTACAAAGGTGTCACGCACCGTCTGCGGAATTTCAATAATGTTCTGACAGGTGCCAGCATTCATCACTTGCTCCACGATCTCCTGCCGCTTCTCTTCGCCCAATCCCAATCGCTTCAAGGCCTCGTCAAAACGCGGACTGGCATATGTGAGTTTCAAATCCTTACCGTTATCATTCACATGACGAATATACGCCAAAGCAAAGACAGGCTCACAACCATAACCTTCACAACCTGCAACTGTAGCAATGGTACCTGTAGGAGCGACTGTTGTCTGGGCTGCATTGCGGATTCCATGCTCCCTGATCCCATTCACCACCAAATCCCACTGAACCTGGGGTCTATTCCAATTATTTTGATACTTGATCAGGGATTGGGGCGGAGTCCAGTGCATGTCGTCCATATCATAGATCGAGCCTTCGATGGAAGGGAAAGGTCCGCGCTCGATGGCAAGTTCAACACTGGTCTTCATGGCATGGTAGCGGACAAATTCCATGACCTGCGCGCCGAATTCCTGTCCTTCCTTCGAGCCATAACGCACACCCACATGATACATTAAATCTGCAAGGCCCATGATGCCAAGTCCAATGCGACGTGCGCGGTGAGCAGCTTCCTTCAACTGCGGCACAGCAGGCACATACCCATTCGCTTCCACCACATCATCAAGAAAGCGGGTGGAAGTCACAACACTTTGACGAAGTGCTTCCCAATCGACCGAGTTATTTTCTCCGCAGTGTTCATTGAGATTGACCGAACCAAGACAACAGTTTTCATAAGGTCCCAACCACTGCTCACCACACGGGTTTGTCGACTCCAATGGATACAAATGAGGAACAGGATTATCCCGATTCGCCGCATCCAAAAACAGTACTCCTGGCTCTCCGTTATGATGCGCTTGTTTAACAATCTTGTTATACAGGGTTCGAGCACGAATTTTTTTATAAGTGTTTATGGTGATGCCTGCGGCTTCAGCTTGCTCCAGGGTACCATCGAAATTTCGTTCTTTCACTTCAGACAGATCGGGGAAGCGCAACTCCCAATCTTCATCATTTTTCACTGCACGCATGAACGCATCAGTAATACCAACAGAGATATTGAAGTTTGTAATGTGATTTTCGTTCGTCTTACACTCGATAAACTCTTCCACATCGGGATGATCTATACGCAACACGCCCATATTCGCCCCGCGTCGTGAACCGCCCTGCGCCACCTCACCAAAGGCGTGATCGTACACCCGCAGGAATCCTACAGGCCCCGTAGCTCGTCCTGCCGAAGTTTTGACCATCGAATCTTTGGGACGCAGGCGTGAAAACGAAAATCCGTTCCCACCTCCCGTTTGCTGGATCAGCGCCGCATCGCGAAGAGTTTGGAAAATACCAGAACTCTTTCGTCCCATATCATCAGCGATGGGAAGAACAAAACACGCAGCAAGCTGGCCAAGCGGAGTTCCAGCTCCTGTAAACGTTGGAGAGTTCGGGAAAAACTTCTTGCTGGACAACAGGTGATAATATTCAACAGTGCGTTGGGCAACGTCAGCGCCCCATTCTTCTTCGACCTTTGCCACATGAAATGCCACACGCCAAAACATTTCCTCCACATTTTCGGCTGGCTTTCCATCGTCACCACGGCGGACGTAACGCTTCTCCAACACCTGACGCGCGTTATCGGTAAGAGTCGCTCTGGGCAATCCCTTCGACATGGGAAGTGTGGGCAACAATCCGTTCTTAACTTTGTTGTCTGCAGATTTTGCAACCATCTTTCACTCTCCTGTAAATAATGTTCGTTTTATTGCAGAGGCGACCTTTCTTACATGACTCTCTTGTCCATTGATCAAGGGTGGTCGCCCCTACGCAGTTGGATACAAAACGGCAAAGACACTCCCGCCTTAGCGGGTGCATCCCTGCCGTACATTCACTAATCGTCGAGCAATTGGTCTATCTCAGTCCGGATGGACTGCAGATCGTCCAACCCCAAATATACAATGGCATAACGGATGTACGCAATTTGATCCACTTCTTTCAGAGTTTTCATGACCAAATCTCCCACGATGCGCGAAGACACCTCAGCTTTGCCAACCTTCTGCAACTGCGCCTCCACATGTCCGATCATACGCTCGATATCCGCAGCAGAGACGGGACGCTTGGCGCAGGAAATACGAATCCCTCGCGCCATTTTTTCACGATCGAATTCCTCACGCGTTCCATCCTGTTTGACGATAAGCGGCACGGCCAAAATAGGGCGTTCGTAACTGCTAAACCGTTGGCGGCATTTCAAACACTCGCGGCGACGACGAATTCCGCCATGACTGTCGTGAGAGGTATCCAGAACCTTCGAATCATGGTGTTTACAATAGGGACAAAGCATTAAATCACTCCAAAATTAGAACAAATGTTAGAGCCATATATGGGCGTACCAACACTGTTCCCCCGCATATATGGTTAAAGTGTTCGGCATTTTAGCACCATCCCGATGCATTGACAAGAGTGCCATTTGGCTACCCAATTCTTAAAATATCCCCACATCTGATTTTTTAAGTTAGACATGGCAGGCTCATGGCCGCCTGGCCTGTCCCTAGATAATGATTATAAGTCTTTCAAAAATTCGAGCACATGCGGATTAAGTTGATCAGGATGACATTGATGCGGCACATGCCCACAAATCGGGAATTTATGCGCTGTCACAATATTGGGAAGTTTTTCCTTGATCTTTGGAAACGATTCGGGAATAAGACTTTGGTCCCGCCCACCCCAAAGAAGCAGGGTCGGCTGATGAATGCGGGACAGGTCTGAGACCAGGTTGGGAAGTGAGAGCGGGATGTTATATATGCCCGATGCGGCGCGGGTGTAATCCAACGCAGTCTGATAGCGGATATGTTCAGGCAAGGTATGCTTCTCGCGCTGCCCAATATGAAAATTAACGCTGGTCAAATCCACAAAAAAACGGAACAAAGGATACGGTATGTGTTCGATCAAGGTCGTGTTGATCAATTTGCGTCGAAAGGCCATCTGTAAAATAGGCGGAAGTTGGTGAATATCATAAAACGGATTAACCAGCACCAAGGCACGCACACGTTCAGGATAACAAAGCGCATATTGCAAAGACAAGCCACCACCCAGAGAATGACCGATAAGGACCAGTGGGTTGGCGGGAGTCAGAGAGTCGATCCATGCGGAGAAATGATTGAAAACCGTATCGAACGTATATTCATGGTGGTCAGTTGGTCTGCAACTTTCTCCATGCCCATACAGATCCAACGCGTATCCTGCATAACCTGCATCAGCCAACTCTGGTAAAAGATCATCCCAATCATGCAGTGAGGCGGCAAGTCCATGAGTTAGAATAACAGGATTGCCCACACCTTGTTGTACATAATTTACAACCTTATTTTTTTTAAGAATTCTGCCTTTGTTTATCTCTTGATTCATTATGGGTATTTCTTTCCTTACTGATGCATCCTCATTAAAAAGGGCTGATGCAGAAGCGTATTCAAGGGTACTATCTACTTATAAAACACTGTCCCCCCAATACCCCTGCCCAACACTGTAAATGCGCTCAAGACTAATTTTTTTTCTTCTCTGCATCCTACTCGCCTGCAATTTGTTTTCCATAACGTTTTGCCAATTCACGCCGTAACACCTTACCGATAAAAGTTCTTGGAAAATCATCCATGAAAATCACAAAGCGCGGAATTAATTGCGGAGGCAGACGCCGCTTACAATACGCGATCACCGCCTCGGCAGTGGGACGTTCGCGCTCTGCAATTACAAAGGCAAAGGGGTGTCTCGCCACTGCAACGACAACCACTTCCTTGACCTGTGGAATTTCATAGATCACTTCTTCAACATCACGCGGGAAGGCGGGCTTGCCAGGTTTATCGGGGTACCACATGTCGGCTTTTCGCGCGATAATGCGAAAATAACCGTCTTTGTCCATTTGCGCCACATCGCCAGTCAGCAGCCAACCATCGTCCATAAGAACGGCACGCGTGGCTTCTTCATCCCTCCAGTATCCGAGCATCACCTGCGGACCACGGATCGCCAGTTCACCAATTTGACCCGGTTCCACTTCCTTACGTCCACGCACCAGATCAACAACAGCTGCCTGTGTGGATGGCAACGGAATGCCAATTGTGCCGACTTTCCTATTGCCGTTCAGTGGATTCGCATGCGTTACGGGTGAGGCTTCGGTCAGCCCGTAGCCTTCGACAAGTTTACCTTTGGTCAATTTCTCAAACGACTCCTGCACCTCTACATGTAAAGGCGCTGAACCGCTAATACAGGCCTTAATGGATTTGATCCCATATTTCCTCACGCCATGAAAATTACTGATTGCATTATACATGGTTGGTACACCCGTGAAGATGGTCGGTTTGTATTTTTTTATCGTCCTGAGAATATCCTTGATCTGGAATTGCGATTTTAAGATCAGTGACGCGCCAAGAGAGATCGGCACATTCAAGGATGTGGTTAGTCCATAACTATGTGAGAAGGGAATCACACACAGGAAGCGCTCTCTGCCTTCTTCGGCCTTTGGCAGCCAATGACGGGTCTGCAAGGCATTTGCGACCAAATTACGATGTGAGAGCATCACACCTTTTGCCTCGCCAGTTGTGCCTCCTGTAAACTGAATCACCGCCAGGTCTTCAGAAAGGACCTCTACTGTCGGCGATTGATCGCTCTGTCCTGCTATCCAACGACGAAAGTGCATTGCACCAGCCACGTCCAATCCACGATTGTGCCAGCTTGAGATCAAACGCTTGGGGAGCGAAAGATATTCGCCTGCGTCAGTTAACACCAGCAGGGGCAATCCACTTTTTTTTTGTACCTGTCCCGCCATTCCCGCCCATAAATTTAATGTAACCAACGCCCGTGCTTCGACAAGTTTTACCTGGCGAGTCAGTTCATCGGAGTCAGTCATGGGCGGTATAAAGACCACCACTGCGCCTGCTTTTATTATGCCATAGAAGGCGATCACTACCTGCGGGATATTCGGCAAATACAAAGCCACACGCGCGCCTTTGCCAATTCCCAGAGCGATCAAGGCATTTGCAAAACGATTGACCTCATGATTTAAATTCCGATATGAAAGTTGCACACCTTCGAAATGAATTGCCGCGCGCTTTGGAAATCTTCTCACTGCGGAACGCAGAAGGTGATGTAAGGGAATTCGAGGAAAACCGATGGTGTAGGGTACGCCTTCCTCATAATGTTTCAACCACGGACGTTCAACAGGCAGTTCATCACGTTCGGTTTTGGATGGGATGAATGCATCATCTCGCCATGATTTTTGGGTTTCCCCTTTTAGGAAACGTACAATCGCACGATTAACTGCTTCGCGCCGCTCAAGCATAACCATGTGCCCAGAGACACCGATATCCTCCTCACCTGCTCCGGCAATACTCTCTGCCACCTTCTCGAAAAGTGACCGTTCGAATAATGTATCACGGTGTCCACGGATGACAAGTGTTGGCACATTCAATTTTTCAAATTTTCCCCAACCCACCCAGTGCAATAGGTTGTCTAGATAAAACAATTTCAAAGCATGAGGCGGACCCGAAAGCCATTTTCGTGTGATTGGTTCGATCAAGCGCAACGACCATGCGGGAAGACTTAACCCAAGTTTGAAAAGTGAATTCAATTTAAACTCACCCGCTGTGGCAATCAAAATAAGGCGCTCAACTCGATCAGGATGGGTAAGTACAAATTCAGTTGCGATGGCGCCGCCAAAGGAATGCCCCACTAAAACAATTGACGTGGATACATTTAACAAGTTCAGACCGGTTTCAATATCAAGCAAAATGCGATCCATATCATAACCAGCAGATGGTTTATCAGAAAGCCCATGGCCACGCAGATCGAAAGCAATAACACGATTTTTCATGGCGAATTCATGCAGTTGGTGTTTCCACTGAATAGCTTGTCCCCCAAAGCCGTGGAGAAAAACAAAAGTTCGCTCGGGGTGCTCGGGGGAAATATCAACAACCGAGAGGCGCACAAGCGGGTCAGAAGACACTCGGATTTCTTGACGGTAAAGATCGAGGTCCATATCCATTTAAGAATGATACAAGAGTTGACCTAAATTGTCAAATTTATAAGTTGACAGGAAATATCCGCTTTGACAAATCACATCTACCCTGCTATACTACAGTTGATTAAGTTGACTTTCACTGTCGCAATATAGACAGTTTGTTTTTGAGAACAATCGCAATGTGGCACGGATACACCCCCTCGCGAACAAGTCGACAGGGGTCTTTTTTTTATGTCGGGTTCATTTTATAACAATCTTCCCATTTCAAAATTGACCTTACCCGCCTCAGGCGGTTAACTGCTTAGGCAGTACGATGGAAATTATTATTTAATTTAAATTAAAAAAGGAAAATATAAAAAACATGAGTAAGAAAAATAAATTAAGAATTATCCCGCTCGGGGGTTTGGGCGAAGTGGGAAAGAATATGATGGCGTATGAATTCGGCAACGACATCATTGTTGTGGATGCAGGGATTATGTTCCCTGATAACGACATGTTGGGGGTGGATTACATCATCCCTGATTTCGAGTATCTAATCAAAAAAGCGGGAAATGTGCGCGGGTTGATCATTACCCACGGGCATGAAGACCATATCGGCGCGATCCAGCACTTTATAGAGCAGATCAATGTACCAATCTACGCCACCCCTCTCACCCGCGGATTGATCGAAGGCAAACTCGCCAGAAATAACGCCCAGCACAAAGCACATTTCAAAACCATCCAGGCAGGCGAATCCTCCAATATCGGGCAGTTCAAAGTGGAGTATTTTCACGTAAGCCATTCCATCCCCGATGCGGTATCCCTGGCAATTACATCACCAGCAGGACTGGTCATCCATATGAGTGATTTCAAGTTTGATCACACACCCGTGGACGGCTGGCCCACAGACTTTGGAAAACTGGCAGAATTTGCCGCCCGGGGCGTGGATCTGCTTTTGTCAGATTCAACCAACGCCGAACGCCCAGGCTGGACGCCTTCCGAAAAAATCATTGGTCCCGCGTTTGATAAAGTCTTCGCAGAAGCAAAGGGTCGTATCATAGTAGCCACATTTGCCTCCTTGATCTCGCGCGTGCAGCAGGTTGCAGATGCCGCCATAAAAAGCGGCCGAAAAATGGCAATTGCCGGTCCCAGCATGGTGGACAACATCAAGGTTGCGCGCAAACTAAAATATCTGGAAATTCCAGATGAGGTTCTTGTTCCGATCGAGCAGGCGTTAAACATGCAGGATCATAAAGTGATCATTATGTGCACCGGCTCACAAGGCGAACCATCTTCCATCGTCGGCAGACTCTCGGCCGGCACAAACCGCCAATTTGACCTCAAACCCAATGACACGGTTGTGCTATCCTCACACCCCATACCTGGCAATGAAGAGGGCATCAGTAAGACCATCAATCGCATCCTGCGCCGAGGTGCAAATGTAGTTGACGACCGGGTTGCGCCAATCCATGTTTCAGGTCATGCCGCGCAGGAGGAGCAAAAATTGCTTATCAACCTTGTGCGTCCCAAACACTTTATGCCCATTCATGGTGAATTACGCATGTTAAAACGCCATGCCCAGCTTGCAATGGAAGTGGGTGTGGAAAAGGAAAACATCACAGTAGTTGAGAACGGACAAGTCGTTGAGCTGATCGGAAACAAGATCCAGCTTGGAGAGCGTATTCCTGGCGGATATGTATTTGTGGATGGTGAATCCATCGGCGATATTGACCACGACATCATGAAGGAACGCGGTCAGCTGGCGCGTAACGGCATCCTGTTGATCGACATCAGCCTTGATAAACGTTCGGGTAAACTGTTGCACGATCCTGAAGTTCTCACCCGCGGGTTTGTCTCCCCTGAAGAGGCGGAAACGCTCCTGCCCGAAGTTCGTAAACGTGTAATGCAGGCAGTAAACAGCGGTGGTTTCAGCAGTGAAAAAGACCTCATCAACACCATCAAGAGTTACCTGCATCAGGAAACAAAACGCAGGCCAATGGTCTTTGTCACATTGAGCAAGGCGTGAAGAAAAATGGATAGTTGAGAAATAAAAGAGAGCGGGTGAAATCGCTCTCTTTTTATTTTACGAATGTACAATTTGAGCAATCTGTCGGTCAATTTTTCCCATGGGGTACTCATCCAGATCAGTCACTTTTACCCACTTTAGATTTTTATTATTGGAAATCGAGACGAGCTCACATCGGAAGGCATGAACTGTAACTTTGAAATGGGTGTATGCATGCCGGATGATCCTCATCTCCAGCTTCCTTTTGATCCTCAACCTGTGTGTTGCAAAAATAGTTTTAGCCAACTCCTTGCCTGGATTCTCATCAACCCTTCCATTCGGGAATTCCCACATCCCCCCAAGTAGCCCATCGGTGGGACGCTGCACCAACAGTACACGACCGCGCTGCAGAATGACCGCTGCCGCATGGATGTATTGCGGGATAACTCTCTTCGGCTTCAAAACAGGGCGGTATTCCTGTGTGCCATTTTTGCATGCTTCACAGATTTCCATGAGGGGACAAAGCAAACAGCGCGGATTTTTTGGCAAACATATTGTCGCGCCCAAATCCATCAATGCCTGGTTGTAGTCACCGGCTTTTCCTTTGGGTAGGTTTTGCGCGGCGAGGCCCCATAATTTTTTTTCACCTGAGGCGGAGTCGGCAAACTCACTGACATCAAAAAGGCGGGCAAAAACGCGGCGCAGGTTGCCGTCCAGCGTCGGTTCATCCATGTCAAAAGCCATGGACGCTATCGCGCCAACGGTGTAGCGTCCTATCCCCGGCAGGCTGCGAAGTTCGATCAGATCACGAGGTAATTGTCCGTTGAATTTTTCAACAGTGATCTTTGCGGCTTTGTGCAGATTACGGGCGCGGCTGTAATATCCGAGTCCCTCCCAAACATTCAAAACATCCTGTTCGGAGGCATTTGCCAATGTTCTCACATCAGGATATAAGGTCATCCATTTTTCAAAATAGGGAATAACCGTTTCCACGCGTGTTTGTTGAAGCATAATTTCAGAAATCCAAACAGCATATGGGTCAGGATGGTCCCGCCAGGGGAGAGTCCGCCCGTATTTTTGATACCAGGTTAAGAGGAGACGGGAAAGCTTCTGCACAGGAAATTAAGGGGAAAGAAAACAGGGATTGGAAAGGGGGGCGCTTTGATAGGATCTGCCGCCAAAATCGACCACGCGAACATCAAAATAGCCATCGCTTTGACAGGCAAGGACAACCGTGTCGGCACCCTGGGGAAAATCAAGGACTTCTTTTGTTACAAAAATCATCTCGTTGCGCTGATCGTTAAGTAAAATAAAGCCGATACGCGAAAAATCTCTGACAGCGTAGACAGCCCATGGATTTGCTGAAGACATACCTTCGTTGCGACGGTACAAACGCGGATACATCATACGTCCTTCAGCGATAATTGCCTCAGGCTGCATGAGGAATGCATTGACATCTTCAACTTTATAGGCGCTTGATCCAAGTTTTGCAATCAATTCCGATTCTGAAGCAGAATAACGGGGTTGAGCAAGACCCTTAGCCAGCCACGGAAGAGAACCTGCAAATATAAAAGCAAAAAGAATAAAAGCATACTGTGGGTGGAAATCCCGAAGCATGGTCGATTTCGATTTTACTTCCGGCTGAAAATTCGCGGGGTAAATTTTTTCAGTTTTCACACCAAAGAGAAGTGTCAGTCCGCTTAATATTTCCATTGCGCCAATGGCAAAGTAAAAATATATGACCCAGTCCACAGGCAGGTTATAGCGCCAACTGGAGAAACGCGAGATGCCATTTGCGAACGCATATCCCAGGTTAACTGCAAGAGGCAACAGGCCAAGCCAGCCTGCACGACGCCACACTGCGCCAAATCCAACGGCGATGATCGCAAGATAAAATATTAGTAACAAAACATTGTACCAAGCAAGAGTCCCATTCCATGCAACCCAATATAAATTCACAGGCGCATACAGACCTTCAAATTCCACGATCAACGGAAGGGTGAGTAAACCGCCAATCTCGGTGTTCAAAATGTGGGTAATAACAAACCCTGCAACGTAGGCAGGATTTTCCAGTGTGAATGAGACAATGCGTTGGCCCACACTGTCTGTATCAGGATTGAACTGGCTAAGGTCCAAATTTCCCGTAAAAGAATACTGGCTATAAATAATCGCCGACTGGCGCGGGTCATCAAGGGCGAATTGACCGACCACCAGGTAATTGTGCACCAGCCAGGGCAAGACGGTAAACATCATGGCAATGACAAAACCAATACCTGCCACGATCCAATCTTTAATTTTTCGTTGGTACGCAAACCATGCCAGGATAAAGACTACAGGTAAGACAAGCAGTGATTGAGTGCGGAATAGAAGCACCAAGCCAAAGAAACCGCCTGCCACCAAGGTGGATTTTTGGTCACGTTTCTCCAGCCAATAGATAAAGACAAGGCAGAGAAAAGCCAACGCCATTGCTGTGGGGAAATCAGTAGTAAATATTTTGGAATTCGCCACCCTTGTATTGGATGAAATCCACAAGCCGACCAGTTCACGAAAGATGGCGAACAGGGCAACGGTTACCCCTGCGGCGGGGGTGTGCAATCTCTTCGCCAGAAAATAAAGCGCCACAGGGAAAAGAGCCAATACCAAAGTCTGCGCAGCTATGATGGCGGGATAATTTTGTCCAAGGAAGAAATGCAGGACAGCGAGAAAGGTTACATAAAAGGGTCGAGGCGGGATGCTGCCGAAATAATCTGTACCGATCAACAGACTTTGGGAGAGGGAATCATAAAAACCTGCATCAGAATATGGGAATGGTATGTTGACGGGTGGAGTGATCGGTGCATAAAAGCTGTTTTGCAAAACATCCACAGGCACGCTTAGCCAAAGAGCAGATGCGACAAAGTAAATCATTAATGGGAGTAGGATGTTTGGCAGGTATGGTTTTTTAAAATCAGGGAAATGCAGAAAGAAAAGTAAGGCGAAGAAGCCGATTAATATGGAAAGAACAAATTGCCATCCAAGGATGGCTACGCCGGGTTCACCCCAGTAGGCTGTATCAGGGGTGATGCCGAGTTTGGTAATGGCGACGAAAAGGAAAATAGAGAACAGGAACCCGAAGACGGGCCATGCAGAGACATAAGTGGGTTTAAGATTGGCAAATTCCTGCAGATGGAATCCATTTTTGGCCAAGAGAAGAAAAATGACTGCCTGGAACCCGACGATGAGAAGCAGCCACAATAATGGACTCAGACGTTCGTAATAAGGCAAAAGCTGCTCAGGGTCGAGGTATCGTAAAAGAAACAGAAACAAGCCTGTGGTTATTGTGACAAATGAGCAGAGTAAAATAAAAGGCGTGGAGAAAGCCCAGTCGAAAAGGGTCAGGCTGCGGCGGGCTGCGAATCCCAAGAAGAATCCACCAAGGAAAAGTAGAGTAGGAATACCAAGCAGGGCAAGCCGGGCAGGGGATAGTCCGCTTTCAGAAGGAACAAGCAAAAGCAGAAGCACCGAAATGAATGATTCAAAAGCCGTGGCGAAAAAGAGCCACGGCAAAAAACGTAAGAAGACTTTGGAAGTCTGCAAGGTCATGGAGTTTTAGAATTGGAAACCAGCGCGGGCAGGGACAATCTTGTACGAGTAATTTTTAACATAGCCAAAGAGGTGTTCCTGCAAAAGCGCCCAATCCGCCGAAGCAAGGATGCGGCGCGCCTGGGGCAAATCAGATGCAATCAAGCCAACTTGAATTTGCGGATATGAGCCATAAATGGTTGCCCATGCTTCGACAGGTTGTAAACCAAGCCGCTGCACACCAGGCACAAATTCACCGACCACAAATTCAAAATATTCCTGATCTCGTTCTGGTGCGATATCCCAAGTCATAATCACTTTTACCGACATATGATTAGCCTTTTTGATAATCCAAAACAACAACGTGTGTTTCTGAAGGCAGGTTTGAACGGGTAACTTTCAGTGAGGACTGCGCATCCTGTTTGCTCAAACCCATTTCCTTGATGAATTTATTGAGGTCATCCAGTTTAATTTTTGAATCTGGGGTGGCATAGTGCATGGGGATGACAAGATTGGGTTCCAACATGCTGACAATTTCCGCAGCTTTCGCGGCATTGAGGCTGTTACCGCCGCCGACAGGGACAAGCGCCACGTTGACCGTTCCGAGCAGCTCGATTTCGCTTTGTGTGGGAATTTGCTGCAAGTCGCCAAGATGCGCAACAGTAATGCCATCGTAATCAAAGACATAAACTGTGTTGCGAACTTTGTCCTTTGATTTTTTGTTGCTGTCTGTTTGAACCGCAGTGATGAAAACACCGCCAATTTCAAATTCGCCAGGACCAGTTAAAACATGCGTGGTACCTTTAACTGCTTCATCGTAGTTGTGTCCCGACGCATCGTGGCTGACAGTAACGATCTCAGCCTTTAGTTTTAGCGCATCGTAACCAACAATCTTACTGTCATAAGGATCGGTAACAACGGTTACAAAATTTCGTTCCATGAGCCTAAAACAGGAATGTCCGTACCAGGTAATTTCCATAAAGTATTGCCTCCGAAGGGCAATTATAATGGATAAACATCCTCCAAGGAAAAACCATGACAATAAAAATCCTCCCTTATCTTGAAGCCCTATTCGCAGTCGTCGTCTGGGGCGGGTCATTTATTGCCACGAAAATTGCGGTAGGGCAGATTTCCCCCACTGCTGTTGTCTGGCTTCGTTTCACTATGGGCATTCCGCTCATACTTTTCGCAGTTCTCATCCGCAAGCAATTTGCTTTCCCAAAAGGGAGAGAATGGTGGTATTTTGCGCTGCTTGGCTTTTTGGGAATTTCCTTCCATCAGTGGCTGCAATCCAATGGACTTCAAACAGCGCAAGCCACAACCACCGCCTGGATCATTTCCACTTCTCCAGCGTTCATTGCAGTGTTGGGCTGGATGGTCCTAAAAGAAAAGCTTGCTTTGCATCAATCCCTGGGAATCGCGCTTGCCATGCTGGGCGTACTGGCTGTAGTCACCAAAGGCGATTTTGCCGCGATTGCCGTCGGTAAATTTGGCACTGTGGGCGATTTTCTCATTCTTATCAGCTCGGTCAACTGGGCGGTATTCTCCATCCTTTCGAGGCGGGGGTTAAAGAGCCACCCGTCCACGCGGATGACGTTTTGGGTAATGACCACCGGCTGGCTGTTCACATCTGTAACATTTTTCGCCGGCAGGAACTACATCGAATTTCCTCAACTTGATTCACACGGTTGGATGGCAATAGTCTACCTCGGCATATTTACCACAGGTCTTGCATACATTGCATGGTTCGATGCCCTCAGCCAACTACCAGCCGCGCAAACAGGCGCCTTCCTTTTTATCGAACCACTGACAAGCATGGTAGTTGCCGCCATTATTTTGAATGAGAAAATTACACTTGTTTCCATCCTGGGCGGCGTGGTAATTCTCATTGGTATTTGGATGGTGAATAGGAGTTGGTAGAAGATGAATAAAAAGACCACCTCAAATGCCAGCATTCAGCCGATACAAAACGGTTGGAGATTGGGAACACAGAAAGGAGATGCTTCTAATTATCGGGATGCACAACTCGATGACTATTCCTTACTTTCCCGGCATCAGTTTCCCCATCGGGGTCTAAGTCTTAGTCTGCGAGCACGAACCTCGAGCAACAGCGCCACAGGGACTTGGGGTTTCGGGCTTTGGAACGATCCGTTTGGATTGTCGCTTGGTTTCGGGGGGAGTCCTTTCCGCCTGCCTACACTGCCGAATGCGGTCTGGTTTTTTTATTCGTCGCCGCATAATTACTTGTCATTCAGAAATGACAAACCCTCCCAAGGGTTTCTTGCACAAACATTTCGCTCGCCAAAATTTCACTCATCGCTTTTTCTTGCAGGGCTGGCCTTCCCCTTCTCACACCAAAGAACGAGGAAAATATTGAGCAATGTCATTCGTGAAGACTCAGCCGCCATCAGCCTGGATGTCACCCAATGGAACAAATACCGGCTCGAGTGGGAGATGGAGCATACATCCTGGTATGTAAATGATGCCCTCATTTTTGAGTCGACTGTAAGTCCAAAACCACCGCTCGGAGTGATTATTTGGATAGACAATCAATATGCAGCATTCACGCCAAAGGGCAAAATCTCCTTTGGCGTGTTGGATGGGGAAGAGGAATGGCTGGACGTGGCAGATATCAGGTTTTGTGCCAAGGGAAAAAGACTCCGATAATCGGAGTCTTTTTATTTTCTGCTTCGATTTTTTTACGCCTGCTTGGCCTTGGCATTTGCCATCTGGACCACAGCATAAATAAGACCAAGACCTATGGCAATGAAGCCCAACCAGTTGGCTGACAGAGGAAGAGATGCATCAAATTTTCGGGCAACTGTGTCGAGAAAAATACCCAAAATAAAGAGTCCGCCAAACATACGGTTGTGATAGAAACAGAAACCAGAAAACCAGGTTGGCCAGAATGCTTCAAAACCTTTCGGTGGACCCTCGGGGCGCGGCTTGGATAACACAGCAACCGCATACATGGCGCGCTGCAGAGCGAAGACGATGACCAGCATCAAGGTGGAGAAATAACCTGTGGCAACAAGATAAAAAATGACACCATATGCAAATACAATGGAAAGGATATTTACATAACGCGCAAAGGTTTGGCCGACCCGCACAGGGAAAGTACCAACGCCCTTCTTCTTATCGTCGTCCATTTTATCTATGTGCTTGCCAATGTTGATGCTGGCGACACTCAAGCCGAAGGGAACGCCAGCAAGCGCAACCTTAAACACATTGGAAATATCGCCCCCAACGCCGAGAGTCAGGACAACGTACACACTCCCTATCATGATCGGCCCCCAAATCAGGAATATGGATAATTCACCGATGCCCCAATATTTAAAAGGCCATGTATAGAAGAGCAAAACAAGTGCGCCCAGGGCGAACATGCCAATGATGTACGGATTGAAGTTCGTATAAAACAAAGCAAACACGCCCGATAGTACGGCAAGCACACCACTGGCAATGAACCACTTTATCTGAATATCCTTCGACCAAAATTTTTGCACAAGCGGATGCACACCATATTGTGTACGGAAATAGTTGTCCTTATCCACTCCACGCGAGAAATCAGTATAGTCATTGAGCAGGTTATTTGTACCATGCGCGATAAATAAACCCAGGGTCACTACCAGCCATGGAAGCCAGGCAAAATACCCATCACGCCAAGCCAGGAAACCCGCAATGATACATGAGTAAATTGTGACAGTGGTTACCGCTGAACGCGTGGCGATCAACCACTTTGAGATGACATCGAGTGCCTCCCACTCTTTCTTGTCTTCCATCTTGATGAGTTCCCATGAGGCTTTCCGCCACATGGCAAAATTGATGTGCATATCTTCTCCTTCAAAAAAATTGAAACCAGTCCAAAAAAGGTATTTTGAAGTTCATCTTCAGACAGGTTCTTTTATATATTATTCAAACCATAAGCCAATCATTCGGGATTATACAACTGTTTTGTGCAATAAAGTACTTTTACTTGTTGTAAAAAAAGTCCCAAAAGATTTTGGATCTTTCGGGACTTATCAAATCCTTATCGCCAGAAAGCCGGCAGGAAATTTCTCAGGATTACATCAACAAATAAGCTGAACATAAAGAGCGAACCGAAAGAGCGATTATTACGGAATGCGATGGGAGCAAAGTAAAGTGGCCAGCCCCCCTGTCCATCGGGGAAGTCTTTTGGACGGGTTTCCGGCCTGGGTTTGGTTAAAGGAGGAAGGCTTTCATACAAAGCGGGAAGAGCAAACAAGACAACCATCATAACAGGGGTGAAAAACCTTGTAAGGATCAAATAGCCTGTGAGTAAATACGGCAGGATCATCATCGCGATCATTGCATAACGCGCAGCTTTTTCACCGATTAACACGGGCAGGGTGAAGATCTTCTTGGCAGCATCCACACCGATCTTGTCAATGTGTTTGCCAAAAATAACGGTAGTTACGCCGAGCACATACGGAAGGCTGGCTATGGCAACGGACCAATCCCATTGATGGGTCAGGACATAATATCCCCCACCGATCATGAGTGGCCCCCAAACCACCAATACAGCGATCTCGCCAAGCCCAAGTCCTTTGAGTGGCCAAGTGTAGAAGAATACAAAAAATGCACCTGTGGCAAGTAATATCCAAATAATCGGGTCATTGGCGTTGATAAAGATCAGGTATAGCCCCGCCATTAGTGCAAGGATGCCAGTCACTGCAAAGTAAGTCAAATGCTGATTTCTTGTCATTAATCCCGAGGCGATCGGCTGCGTGCCGTACAGAGTGCGGTAATAATTATCCTTGTCAACACCGCGCACATAATCGGTGTAGTCATTGAAGATGTTATTACTGGCATGAGCCATGATGAGTCCGAATGCCAGGGCAGTCCAGGAGATGAGACTGAACGACCCGGCGCGCCAGGCAAAAAGTCCTGCCAACCCCGTAGAGATGAAGGTCATCACTAGAACCGCTGCACGGGTGGAGATCAACCACTTTGAGATGACATCAAGTCGATCCCATTCTTCTTTTGAAACTTCGGGGATTACATTCAGTGCTTTCTTCCACATAGCAAAGTTCATTTGGTACTCTCCTCATTAAAGCTTGGTGTCATATCAACACAGATTACCGATAAATAATTTTTGAAAACTACAGATTTGCGTAATATTGATGAAAAAGTACAGCCGCTCGCGAGCGGCTGTACTTCACTCAAACTGAAAATATCTATACTTCGCTAGTCATGATAAAGAGCGGTTTCATTTCAAAGTTTTCATACTTCGGGCGATAGCGCTCAGTTTCATAAAAACGATTAACATCCACAAGTTTTTTAGTCGAGGTCAGAATATCCAAAGGCATATTGTCGTAACGTCCATTCTTCAATACAACAAGCCTGCCATGGATCCCACCCAATACAAGGTCAAGCGCCAGATTACCAAATGCCATTGGGACGATTGAGTCAATTGCGTCGGGATCTCCACCACGCACCATATATCCGATTTTCTGATTGATGACTTCCACTTTCCTGCCGTTGTTGTATTTGGGTGATAGTTCCTTGATACGTTCGGAAACCAGGTCGCCAATGCCGCCGAGTTTGGCGTGACCATAGGCATCGGTGGAACGATCCTGGAAGACCATCTCTCCGCCTTCGTACATTGCGCCTTCAGAAATCAACAAAACTGAATAACGGCTGGGATTGGCGGCACGATCTCTCACCAACAGGTCAGTCAGGTGGTCAATATTGAATTTGAACTCGGGGATCACACAACGGTTTGCTGCACCCGCCATGGTGGGGATCATGGCGGTAAAACCTGCATAGCGTCCAAATACTTCCAAAACCAAAAAGCGTTCATGTGAACCGGCAATGGTACGCAAACTATTGGTTAACGAAATAGTGCGGGTAACACAAGTGCTGAATCCAATGCAGTAGTCGGTTCCGGGCACATCGTTATCCATCGTCTTCGGGATGGCAACAACCTTGAAACCCTCCTGGTAGAGACGTACGCCATAACTGAGTGTGTCGTCACCACCAATGGGAATCATATAATCCACGCCAAGAAAATCCAGGTTTTTGAGGACTTCGGGGGTCAGATCATTTACTTCTTCCTTGTATTGGTCCTGCAAATGCTCGGGGACACTGCTCTTTTTGACCTTCGCCGGGTTCGTACGTGAAGAGTGCAGGAAGGTTCCACCTGTACGTCCCGCCCGATTGACAACCTCCTCAGTCAGGATCTGATAATTCGCGCTGTTATCCGCACCATTGTCACGAATGATATCCACCAATCCTGCCCAACCGCGGCGGAAGCCAATCACTTGATAACCTTCACGCAAAGCACGAATCGTTACAGCACGAATAGCAGGGTTTAATCCTGGCACATCACCACCCCCGGTCAAAATACCGATCACACCTTTCTTTTTACTCATTCTGGCAACCTCACTTTGTAGGATTTATGGAAGGGATTTTCTCATCCAGTGATAATTTTATCCCAAAGTTGATTAAATTCGCTTTTCAGAAATTTCCATTTAACCCTCACCCATTTCTGGAAGCGGCTCAATGGGAGAGCGGTTGGCAAGGTAGTTTTCAACAAGGAAGACGACAAGCGCGATCCAGACTATACCAAACCCGATCAATTGATAATGGCTGAAAGGTTCCCTATAAATAAATACACCGATCAGAAACTGAAGTGTTGGTGCAATATATTGAAGCAAGCCCACGACCCAGAGCGGAATGGAACGCGCTGCAGAGGCGAACATGAGCAGGGGGACAGTGGTCACCAATCCAGCTCCAATCATGAGCAGATCTGCGGTGGTACCTGTGTGAATAAAATAGGCAGAGCCGGTGACTTCGACAAAAATAAGATAAGCAAGCGCAGGGATAAAAAGAATACCCGTTTCAATGGAAAGACCATAAAGCGCACCTAGCGGGGAAAGTTTCTTAACCAATCCATATAATCCAAATGAAAAAGCCAGGGTAAGTGCAATGTAAGGTAAACGTCCGTAAACAAAGGTAAGGTAGGTCACACCTATCGCGGCAAGAACCACAGGAATCCACTGTGCAGCACGCAGTCTTTCCTTAAGGAAAATAACGCCCAAAAGAACGCTGATCAGAGGATTGATGAAATAGCCAAGACTTGTCTCAACAATGAAATTGGCATTAACTGCCCAGACATACAAAAACCAGTTAACTCCGATAAGGAACGCGGCAATTGTGTATGTGCGTAAAACTTTTCCGTTTATAGTTACACGAAATTCCGTCCATTGTCCGGTGAAGAATATGAAAACAATCAACAGCAGAAAAGACCAGATGATGCGGTGGCCGATCAACTGGATGGCGGGAACATGATGGAGAAGTTTCCAATAGATGGGAAAGAACCCCCAAAACACATATGCACCAATACCGTACAAAATTCCTTTGTTCATTTATGCTCCCGTAGGTAGTTTATCGTTTCATGGTTTGATAAATCAGTATAAAGGCACCCTGCGCTTTCTAAAACAAAAGGTCTGATGAACATAAAATTACTGGCCTTTAGCTTTCTCAAAAGCCATTTACCTGAGACAAATTCGACTCTTAAAATACAAAGGTGCTGGGGGCAGCGCGGGTTGAAAAATTCCCTTGTCTTTTTCCTGGCAGTCACTTCCTTAGTCTCCCATAGGTGATGCGCCTACGAACCCAAGTTTCCATTCAATCATCTCAGCCCAAAAATCAATATTATTCACATTAGACAGAATATTCTTATCCATCAAATCATGCCGGATGGTGAATAGCTCCACACCGCTATGAATTATTGTACGCGCCGAGGCTGCACCCTGCCTAAGTCAATTTTTCCTCCCACCCAATTATAGTTATAAGTATGATTTCTATAACAATGGTTCGAATCACGATCATCTTGAATAGTTAGAAGGATATGATACCGACCCTATCCCCAATCGATCAACTGGCGGCCTGAAAACCCTGCTTCGATCTCGTGCCAAAACTGGACACTTTCCTCACCATACTTCCAACACAAATACACCTCCCTGCCATCATGAAGAGCGACAAAATCAATTAATCCAATGGACAGGTCCTTTACTTCGATCCCCATATCCTGAATGCCATGAAGGAGAACATCAAGACGATCAAAATCCGGGAGCAGTTTGCTTAATGCAGGATTCCCGCCATTCCCTGCAGACTTCTGTACAACAGACCAATACTCAGGTTGATGTGCACGAATCCGCTCTCCAATTTCCATCAACTCTTTTAGGATCGGATGGACGATACTTAAAGTTTCATTCGCTTCCCTGGGTGTGTAATATTTACGCATGCCAGAAGTATACACGGAAGTCAGTAAACAAACATCAAAACACAAGCATCCCTTAAGAAATCCGTGTTACCTGACTACATCTCTTTTACTTCAACAACTTGATAGCCTTTCTTTTTCACCTCAGTGATGATTTGTTGGTCAGTAAGTTTGAATTCGTCGAATTCAATAACCATTTCCGATCTGTGATAACTGGCTTTGATCTCTTTAACACCAACAAGATCATCTTCGAGGCTTTCAAGTTTCATGACGCAGTTGGAGCATGTCATATTTGAAATTTTGAAGGTTTTTTTTATCATAAGAATATCCTTTAACGATGAACGACTTACCCGATTTGTCGTCCATTATCTTTTTTTTACTCAAACACGATTTGCCCTGTGTACATTCCCATTGAACAGGTGAAGAATAGGGTACTCCCCTTCTCCTGTGCAGGTATATTAACCTGCACGGTACCAGTATCAGGGAGTAATTCGTAAAAATCCAATGCGGGGATGACAAAGTCACGGGCACAGGAATAGGTTTGATCTGTAATAAGATTCAATACAAGCGCTTTGTCAGCCGGAGCGTTCAAGCTGGAAGGAAAATATCCATTGTCTTCCACATTTAGGACGAGCACTCCATCCCCATCGGCAGCCAACGGCTGAGAAATTTCTGCTGCGGACGGGGATGTACTATAAGAGGGGAACCAATTTCGGGAGAGGTTTTGAAACGAAAATGGGGATCCCAGAACGTTAAGCCCGCCATCAAGAGTCACGAATCCCAGGATCAATACAAGAGCGGCGACAAATCGCATAAAGAATTTTTCCAGGCGCGAACCAAGTTCAGTGGTCAAATAAGCGACGATGAAAAAGACGGGGCTGGTTCCAAGTGTGAAGGAAAACATGAGCGCAGCGCCCATTTCTATACTGCCTGTGCCCAGTGCGGTTGCCATCATGGCCTGTGTCACACCACAGGGGATAAAGACAGTAAGCATCCCAAGGAAAAGCGGAGTGGCCGTGTCTGTACCCTTTGCAGTGTGGCGTATATAACGCGTAATGAATTTAGGCGTTTCAATGGAAAAATAACGAAAGATCGGATGCAAGTTGAACATGCGGAGCGCATTGCCGATCATGAACACGCCGATGGTGATCATGAACACGGCACGGGTCATGGGGCTGAGTGTCAAGTATGAACCCAGCCAGCCGAGGAGTGCACCAAGCATAGTGTAAGCAACAACTTTTGCAACAAGAAAAAGAAAAATGGGAAAAGCTGAATTCGCGCGGACTCGTGCTTTTTGTTTACTGCTCGCAGCCTGCACAACATAATCCTGTTCGATCTGATGCGCGAGCGTACTCGCCAGCAACCCACCCTGTACTGCAAGACAGCTTAATCCGCCCGTGGTGATGCCTGTAATAAAAGCAACAACAAGCTGCCCCCATGAACCCGGGTCTGCACTTAGTTTATTCGATTCCGCACTCGGGGGAAAAACAAACAGCACCAGAGCAATTGCAATGAACACAACTCCGAACGTCACAATGATGACTGGATTAATTGTGTTGTGTTGTTTCTTAGTCATTTGACCTCTACATTAAAAGGGAGTCTCTTCATGATGGAAAAAAATATTCAAAAGTATTTCATAAAACAGAGCGGTGCGCCTCTGGGAAGTAACATCTATCGCTTTCCGCCATCCCAAACAACAAACGGCATGTTGATGACTATGCCAGGTTGTTCGATGGTGAGATCCCCAGCGGTTTCTGCTTCCAGCACCTCGACCGCAGATTTGAGCTCGCGGACCTTTGTTTCATCAACCCATGTGACAACATTCAAGCGGCGCAGCGGGGAATAGCCTTCAACACCAGGAGGATTGTCAAATACATCAGGTTGAAAACCAAAAGGTCCAGATCCTGCGATACCATTTGTAAAGACGTACACATTTGCCAAAGATTCATTGGGCACATTCGCCAAAGAAGGCACCAGGATCACTGGCGACTTCATCATGCCTGTCAATTTTTCGGCAACACCAGCGTCAGAGGCTTCAGTATGAACAAAGTAAATTTCTTTACCTTCAGCATATGCCTTCCCCGCAGGCAGTTCAGCCTTGACTGGACCACTTTGTTTCGCGGAGCAAGCAGTCAATAAAATCAAAACAACAATCAATAGTAGTAAGAGTTTTTTCATGTCTTTTCCTTTGGTTAAATAATGAAAAGGTGGTTGGTACACACGGATCACATAATCTTCTGCCCACGCAACCGCAGGCTATTCGTCACAACAAATACACTGCTTAAAGCCATTGCGCCTGCTGCAAGCATTGGGTTCAAATATCCAAGCGCGGCGGCGGGAATCAGCACCACGTTATAAAAGAACGCCCAGAACAAATTTTGTTTGATCGTGCCCAGGGTCCTGCGTGAAAGATTTATCGCGCGCGCAACGCCGCGCAGGTCGCCGCTCATCAAAGTAACAGGGGCAGCAGCCATCGCCACATCTGTTCCCGTCCCGATGGCAAGCCCAACATCAGCTTGAGCAAGGGCGGGCGCGTCGTTCACGCCATCCCCGACCATTGCAACAACATCGATCACGGAGGGTCGAAGATGATCCGACTTTTGAGTATTATCCTTCGACTGTAATTTTTTCACCTCATTCGCCTTGCCTTCCGGTAAAACCTCTGCAAGGACCACATCAACACCAACCTGCTTCGCAATCGCATTGGCAGTCTTTTGATTATCGCCGGTGATCATCACAACCTTCAAGCCCATTTTATGCATATCTTCAATTGCGTCCTTCGAGCTTTCCTTGATCGTATCCGCCACTGCGATGATTCCCGCGACTTGATTATCCAATGCAACAAGCATCGCAGTTTTCGCTTCGGATTGAAGGCGTACCACTTCGGATTCGAAATTCCCCAAATTGATTCCATGCGCATGGAACATTCTCATGTTCCCAACCATTACACTTCTTCCCTCGACTTCGGCCTGAACGCCATACCCAGCCTCTGCTTTAAACCCGGCAGGATCCACTAAAACCAACCCGCGAGTCGTTGCCTCAGCCCAAATGGATTCACCCAATGGATGCTCACTCCCCTTTTCAACGGAAGCAGCAAAACGCAACAACTCGTCACTCGTGACCTTATCACCCGTTAAAATATCAGTAACTACGGGCTGGCCTTTGGTTATTGTTCCAGTCTTATCCAAAATCACGACGGTGACTCTCCCTGCGCGTTCCAAAGCTTCACTGGTGCGGAACAAAATTCCCGATTCTGCACCTATGCCTGTACCCACCATAATGGCTGTGGGAGTGGCAAGTCCCATTGCACATGGACAGGCAATCACCAGGACAGCAACCATGTGTATTAGCGCACGCGTAAAATTATCAATATCAGAATTAATGGGCAAAGGTGTGCCATAGAAATACCAACCCACAAAAGTGAATACCGCAATCCCGATCACAATAGGGACAAATATCGCCGAAACCTGATCGGCCATTTTTTGGATCGGTGCTTTGCTTCCCTGCGCATCCTCCACCAGTTTGACAATCTGCGCCAGCGCGGTTTCCTTGCCAACTTTGGTTGCTTCAAACCTCAAAATACCCAGCTTATTTAACGTCGCCCCGATGACCACATCACCAGGCTTTTTTTCAACAGGGAGAGATTCACCGGTAAGCATGGATTCGTCAATAGCGCTTCGTCCTTCCACAACCACGCCATCCACTGGAATTTTCTCGCCCGGTCTTACAACTACAAAATCACCTACGCGAACATCATCTACGGGGACTTCGGTTTCAACGCCGTCACGAATGACGCGGGCCGTTTTTGCCCGCAACCCCATCAATTTCTTGATCGCTTCGGAAGTACGTCCCTTGGCACGAGCTTCCAGGAACTTGCCAAGTTTTATGAGGGTGATTATGACCGCCGCAGTCTCATAGTAGACATGTCCCATCAGTAAACCAAACGTAATCGGTAGTGAATAGAAAAACGCAGCGGAGGAACCCATCACTATGAGCACATCCATGTTCGCAGATTTGTTGCGTAATGCCTTAAATGCGCCAACATAATACTGCCAGCCAACATAGAATTGAACAGGCAAAGCAAGCGCCAGCATCAACCAGCCAAACCAGGGCTGAGATTCGCGCATACCGTCCATCATATTTTCAGAATAGACAAACGCAGGAAGCAGGTTAAAATCCTTGCCCATCGAAAGTAGAAAGAGTGGTACTGTGAAAATCAAGCCTATGATCAGCAAACGGCGTTGTTCATTTATTTCGTGTTCACGTGCTTTGGCTTCGGCGTCTTCCGCTTCCCCACCAAGTTCCATCGCCTCAAACCCCGCAGATAAAATCGCGCTGCGGATCTCCCCCTGGGTGACAATCGTTGGGATATATTTCACACGTGCTTTTTCAGTAGTAAATGTTACATGTGTTTCCAGGACGCCTTCAAGTTTGGCAAGTGCTTTCTCCAGGCGACGCGCATCATTATCATCAGATAACCGCTTTATGATCAAGTCAGCCTCACCTGTGGCAACACCATAACCCGCGCGATTTACCCGACCAATAACATCGTCCAGCGCGAGCTTGTCAGGATCAAATTCCACGGAGGCACGCTCAGAGGAAAGGTTCACTACTGCATTTTGCATCCCATCCATCTTTTTTAAACTACGCTCCACTGTGGCAACACAGTTTGCGCAGGTCATACCAGTAATGGGTAACGTTAATTGTTTTGTGTCGCTCATCTCAAATCCTGATAAAAAACCTGACAGGTTGATAAAACCCTGTCAGGCCTCACTACCTATAAAATGATCACTCCCTCAACAGGATAATTAATCTCAGTCAGCAAAGCTTTGATCATATCTTCACTCGCAGGTTTGTCAAAAGTGATCTCCACTTTCTTTGTGTCAATTGACGCCTTCACGGATTGAACTCCTTTTAGCTCACCCACTTCGGTTTCGATCGTGTGGGTGCAATGTCCGCAAGAAATGGCGGGGATGGAATAGATTACTGTGGTCATGTTATTTTCTCCTTGGGTATTTTTTTTGGGCACCAGGCAAGATCAAAGCACATTTCACCTTAATACTTCACCATGCCCGGAACACAGTTTAAACTTTTGTTGACATCTCAAATACTTCACTGATTTCCTTCAACACGCGCTCACGTTCTTTTTTGTCATTCCCTTGAATTGCAGTGATAACGCACGAATTTAAATGGTCTTCAAGGATTTTGGAGCTCACCTTGTTTAGCGCAGCTTCAATAGCCTGTATCTGGCGGATCACATCAATACAGTATGCATCCTCCTCCACCATGCGGATAACCCCGCGTAGATGCCCCTCCACTGTCTTCAATCTCCGTGTTACAGTGTCACCATCACTTTGCATATCTACCTCTCATATCCAATTATGTACCCCCCCCATGGGGGGTGGGTTCTCCCAAATATAAAAGATATGCACATTTATGTCAATGCAAAAACGCATAATATTTTTTACATGATACATAATTTTTTTAGTACACCTCGTTCCACCATGGCTTTTAAGTGAGGTGATCACCCGGTTACTTTTCTTGTTTTATTATGAGTATTTTATGTAATCCCCCAGCCAAAGATGTATAATTTTGGAATGAAAAAACGACCACTTTTTTTTGCCTCCCTAAGCTTGATTCTCATACTATTTGCATCCTGCACCCCCAAAAAATCCCCATCCAACTCCGACATCCAGATCCAGATCAACCAGGCAGTGGTCTCCACGCTCGCAGCAATCCCTAACCCGACCCAGGTTGTACTGCCAACGCCTTATCCCACTGCAACATCAGTCAACCTGGCAGGCCTGTATTGCGAATACCAGTTTTGCATTGGACATCCCAGCAACGTGGCATTTTATGATCATCTTGCAGTCCTTGATGTAGGCTCACCCAGTACATATGGCAACGGTTTCATCTACGCCTACCAGATTCCAAGCGTGGTTATTAGCCTGATCTGGCTACACGCTCCAGGAACTACAGACCCAAATTTTCTGCTGGATACCATACTTGATGACCAGTCAGATGTGACAAGTGGTTCGCTTGAAGTGAAATTAATCCGTAATTTGAATGTGGTTTACACCCCCATCACAACTTCGATCACAGAAGTTCCCTTTGGCAGTGCGAGCGCATGGGTTTGCGGTGACCGCGTTTTTGCATGGAAAAGTTACACCCAACAGCCTGATATAGCCGCTTCACTGTTTGCGGAGGCAATGTCCAGGTTCACCTGTGGACAGTAATTAAATATTTTTATAATTCCAGGGGTCTTCAAATATCAATCACAAGTGATCACCAGGAAGTTTACATTATGAATGGTTGCCGGGCCATGAACCGAAAGAAGTGTAAAAGTCTCGTTGTCCACATAGCCAGCAGTCATGCCCGTTGGCACACCAACTGTAACTGCATCACCGGCAGTGATCATCTGCCACGAGGGAAATTGCTCCATATCCCGTTTCCAAAATTCCGGCTCACCTCCAAACAATTCCGCCGCTGACTTTGATGTGGCCGGACACGCAGCCGCACCTGGACCTTTTTTCTCTTCCACTTTCGTATCAGGGAGATTCATTATATCCGGCTGCACTTCTGCAGGGATGATTTTCAACAACATGCTGACTGCTGAAGGCTGATTCGCTGACTGGGTTGGAGCAGGGGTAACCGTGACAAGTCCCAAAAATACGGGAAGATTTCCGCTCATATAAAGCCAGCTTCCTGCTATTAGAAAAATAAATAAAAAGGCCAATCCCGCCACAGTAAGAAATTTTTTATTTTGCTGCCGGGCATCTTCTTCGGATATTTTTTTTAGCTTCATAAAAATGACATCCGACTGTTCTTGATTCAAACCGGATTGAACCAGCATTAATTGGATCATTTTGGGCTTGTTGCCCAAGCGATACATACGATAGGCACGATTCCAGATATCATCATTGGACAATTCAACGGGTGGCTGGTCAGAAGCCCTTTTCTCGGGAACAACAGGACGATGTTTGGCAATGATTCCAGAAAGTTTTGAAGCCTCCACCCAGCGATTATGAAGGATTGCATCCACAAATTCCAGCGTATCAGGAATATACTTCAAGCGAATATACCTGCCCCCATTTTCTACTTCAAAGGATATTTCGCATTTTTGGCAGGACAGATAATCTGCAATGTCCGGCAGATGTGTAACTTTCAATCCCACTACCCCACAGGCTGGGCAATGTCCATTAACCGCCCAACCATCGGGGATGTTTTGTTTGGGCGACGGAGTCGGAGTGTTATTCTCAAGTCTATCCATATATTAATTTTATCCTTCCCGCTAAAAAATATCCTTACAAATTCTCAACAAGTGGTATTTTTCCAAACAGTCCGAAAAAACACACCAGTATCTAAAAAATTCTGAAAAACCTGGCAATTTTCACAATCCCAATTTCTTTGCCTCATTCCACAATGCATCCATTTCTTCCAGGGTCATATCTGATAGATTCCGCCCCTGCTTCTTTGCGCCTTTTTCCACGTGGTTAAAACGTTTCTTAAATTTCAAATTCGTCCCCCGCAGAGCAGACTCAGCATCCACTTTCCGCCAGCGCGCCAGGTTAACCAGTACGAAAAACAAGTCACCCAGTTCAGAGGTCACTTCCTCAAGATTCTGAGCCTGTTTAATCTCTTCAATTTCTTCGCGGACTTTATCGAGCACGCCTTCCACCTCAGGCCAATCAAAACCGATGCGGGCAGCGCGGTCCTGGTATTCCAGCGCCTGTGTCAATGCAGGCAAAGCGGAAGGAACACCGTCCAATAAACCTTTTATCTGGTCAGTTTTTCCGTTTTCCTCGCGTTCTTTCTCCTTCAACTTCTCCCAGTTTTGTAAGACTCCATCCACTGAGTCCACTTTGACATCACCGAACACATGCGGATGGCGGCGAACTATCTTGTCATAAATGCCTTTCAACACCAGCGGCAGAGAAAATTCACGGGTTTCAGTCGCAATTTGGGCGTTCAACACAATTTGTAAAAGCAGATCGCCAAACTCCTCGCACATCCCAGCGGGGTCATTCTCGTCCATGGCACTTAGTGCCTCGTAGGATTCTTCAAGCAGGTGTGTCCGCAGTGTCATGTGAGTCTGTTTCTGATCCCAAGGACAGCCATCAGGGGCACGCAAATGCGCCACGATCTCGGCAAACGACTCCAACGATGTTCCCTCACCCAAGGGTGGAAGGTAAAGGCAGGTTGATACTGAGTATTCTGAAAGCGCGTCCAGATTCAATAAAGGTGTGGTGACTACTTCGCTTCCATCCACCAGGCTGACTTCGTGGGATGCAGGGTAACTGGACAATAAGACAATCTTCACTCTCAAAGCCAATACACGAGAATCAAGCCCCAACAAGAGGACAGGCGCATCAGGCGGAAAGGGAGGATAATGTGCAGATGAAAGAACAGGAGCTTCTACCAGGCTCAACCTGGGGACTAGCGACAAACCTAGCGTATCAAATACCGATGAAATAAGGGTCAAGTCCATAACGGTTTCCATTGTTAAAGCCGTAATCCGTAATTCGTAATTCGTAAAATAATTTACGGATCACGCATTACGGATTATCCTAAAGGATGACACCCAAAAGGGTGATAACAGTAAGTCTTAGTAGATAAAGACTAGCGTTTGGTGTATGTCGGAGCCTTGCGGGCTTTCTTGAGACCGGGCTTCTTTCGTTCCTTCACGCGGGCATCGCGTGTGAGCAAGCCTTTTTTGCGCAAAGCCGCAGTCCACTCCGCGTTGATGATCTGGAGAGCGCGTGCAATGCCGAGGCGCACAGATTCCGCCTGTCCACTAACGCCGCCCCCATTAACCAAAACGCTGACGTCATACTTATTTGCTTCCTGCCCCACCACACCGAACGGGCGCAGAATGTCTTCAAAGTCGCCGAGACGGGGAAAGAAAACAGCGCCTTCTTTTTCATTGACAACAAATTTGCCAGAGCCGGTTACAAGGCGCACACGGGCAATGCTTTCCTTGCGGCGTCCAATGCCTTCATAATATTGAGCCATATTCACTTACCTCTTTATTCCGAAATTTTCGGAGTCTGCACTTGGTGCGGATGATTAGGACCAGCATAAATCTTCAATCGCTTGAGTGTGGAACGCCCCATGCGGTTATGCGGAAGCATACCCCATACGGCATCACGCAATGCACGATCAGGATGCTGGTTCAATTGATCTCGCAGGGAGATGCTTTTCAAGCCACCTGGATAGCCTGAATGGCTATAGTAGATCTTGCTGTCTAATTTGCTGTTGGTCCTGGTACCGGTCACAGTTACGCGCTCAGTATTCACGACCACTACAAAATCGCCCATTTCCACGCCAGGCGTAAAAGTAGGTTTGTGTTTGCCAAGCAGAACATGCGCGATTCGCGCGGCCAGGCGGCCCAGGTTCTGCCCTTCGGCATCTATTACAACCCAGTCGCGCTGAATTTCAGCGGCTTTCGGATAGTACGTTTTCTGTTGCACTTTCGTCACTCCGTTTCATAATCTATTCATGTGATCCATACGTCACTTCAACCAATGTCAACCCATGCGCCGGAGCGAGCCCAGCGAGAAGTTTTTCCTGCCCTTCCAGGGCATTTTGAATCTTCTCCACCGAACATCTTCCCTGGGCAAGGGACACTTGCACATAAACCAGTCTTCTTGCCATGCGGTATAAAAATGCATCCGCCTCGACCTCAAACTGCCACTCACCATCTGGCATTCTCTTCCATTCGGCTTTTGTTACCGTGCGCACCGTTGTGCCTTTCGGCGTTGTCGGTGAACCCAAGGCGGCAAAATCATGTTTTCCGAGGAAAATCCGCGCGTTCTGGTAGAGTACATCATCAGCCACCGGAGGCCACACACGCCACAGAAACTTTTCCCGCAATGGATCGCGGATCGGCTCACAAAACAGCCTGTAGCAATATTGACGTGAAACGGCATCGAAGCGCGGGTGAAAATCCTTTAAGGATGGAGACAGGCTTCTTATCACAAGGTCAGGTGGAAGGTGCGAGTTAAGCGCCTTAAGCAGTTTTTCTGCCGAATGCGCCCATTCAAAATCGAATGCTGCCACCTGCCCCGTTGCATGAACTCCTGTATCTGTTCTTCCAGCCATTATGACTGACTTCCCAGACCATCCCAATTTGCGGAGCGATTTTTCCAGTTCGCCCTGCACTGTGCGGGATTTCGCCTGCACCTGGCTTCCAAAAAATCTGGTGCCGTCGTAGGCAAGAAGCACTTGGTAACGTGCCATCGTTAAGCGACTCGCGTCGCTCTAACTACTCTTCAACCAATTCAAGAAGTACCATTTCAGCCGCGTCGCCATGGCGGGGGCCAAGTTTCAAAACACGGGTGTAACCGCCGGGGCGTGTTGCAAAACGGGGGGCAATTTCATCAAACAAACGTTTGATGAGTTGATTATCACCCAATTTTGAAGCAGCCAGGCGACGTGCATTGACTTTTTGAACATCTGTACCGTTTGCACTGTTGCGGGCAAGCGTAATCAGACGCTCAGCATCGCCACGAATTGCGGCAGCCTTAGCCTTGGTGGTTTGAATACGCTCATGTGTAAAAAATTGTTTTATCAGGTTGCGCCGCAGGGCAATACGCGCGCCTGAAGTACGTCCTAATGTATAACCTGCTACTGAATGTCGCATCTCTAACTCTCCGAGGATGTATCGTCTTTCATAAAACCTTTTTCACGCATCTTATCGCGAAGTTCGTCGAGACTCTTTTCACCAAAGTTGCGGATGGACATGACCGCGGTCTCGCCTTTTTCAAGGAGGTCGAGCACATCGCCAACATTGGTGATGCCCGTACGCTTCAAGGAATTGAAGACACGCACCGAAAGGTCAAGGGCTTCCACTGGGGTTTCAGCCAGCTCACTGCTCAAACGGCTTCCCGAGGATTCGCGTTCCACAGCCACTGCCAGCATTTCTTCATTGATCCCCGCGACATACCGCAAGTGATCGATCAAAATACGGGCAGAGGAGCTCAGGGCGCGTTCCGGCGAAATGGTGCCGTCTGTCCAGATTTCCAAAATCAATTTATCGTAATTTGTGCTCTGACCCACTCGGGCAGAAGCCACTTCCCAATTGACACGCTTCACGGGGCTATAAATCGCATCCACGGGAAGTTCGCCAATGGGCATATGTCCGGCACGTTCATTGGCTGGGGAATAACCACGACCGCGCTCAACCATGAATTCAATATCGAGTTTTGTCTTCGCCCCGTCCACAGTAAAAAGATACGTGTCAGGATTGACGATCTCGATCTCAGGCGGGGTGATGATGTCAGCCGCAGTAACTGTGCCTTCACCGCGCACTTCAAGTTGCATGCGGGCGCTGTCCACACCATCCATCTTGATGCGGATCTGTTTGACCTGCAACATAACCTGAATAACATCCTCTCGCACGCCGGGAATGTCACTGAATTCATGCAGGACATCCGCAATTCGGATTGAGGAGATGGCAGTACCCTCCAGAGAGGAAAGGAGGACGCGACGCAAGGCATTGCCCAGTGTCACACCATACCCACCCTCTAGCGGGCTAATTATGAATTTGCCATAATTTCGAGCTTCTGCTTCGCGCTCGATTTTTGGCATAACCATGTTCGTGATGATACCGGTCACGGTTCACCTATCCCT
>JAIFNG010000150.1 GCA_020047815.1 Anaerolinea sp. | reverse complement strand
CAGGGGCATATGTGCCAACTTTGATGTTGCTTTTTGCAAGTGCATATTCCTTTTGCTGACCATCCACTTCGACGTTGTAAAGCGGGAGCGGTTTATCAAATCCGTCCACTTCGATGGTCACTGCATTGCGCGGCATCATGCGCGGGGGGTAGCGAAAGGTGTCTGCAGGGGTCTTGAATGATGTGGCGAGCATGTACAGGAACGGAAATATCATGACCAGAGCAAAAAAAGTCAGGAGGAAATAGAGGAAAAAATTACTTAACAGGCGCAGCAAACGGTAGGATTGAATTTTCATGTGTCTCTCCTCCAATTAACTTTCATAAATGCTGGATTGGCGCTGGCGCTGGAACTGAATGAGCGTCAATCCGAAAATGACGATGAACAACACCCACGCTATCGCAGACGCGTATCCCTGTTTAAAGTTCTGGAATCCGCTGCGATATAGATAAAGTACAAGAGTGATCGTGGAGTTGTTCGGCCCTTCGGGCGGGTTCATCAAAATAAAGACCTGCTCGAAGACCTGCATGGCTTGGATTGTGGTGGTGGAAACCACATAAAAGGTGGTGGGCCCAAGCAAGGGTATGGTGATGCCCCAAAACTTATCCCATGCGCCAGCGCCATCCACGGTGGCGGCTTCGTAAAGTTCACCGGGGATGTTCTGCAGACCTGCCAGGAAAAGCACCGTGTTGAATCCCATCGTCTGCCAGGCGGCGATCAGGATCACTGCAAAAAGGGCGGTCTTTTCGTCGGATACCCATTGGATCTTGGGATCGATAATGGCGGTCATGAAGAGGTTATTCCAAAATCCTATGCCGAGGGTGATGAAGTAGTTGATATAGCCAATGGTTGCGTTGTAGAGCCATTGCCAGACAAGGGAGATGCCCACCACAGCGGCAATGCTCGGCATGAAATATACAGCGCGGTAGAACTTCATTCCTGGTAGTTTGCTGTTGAGAACGTTCGAAAGGACAAGGGCGGGGATTACGCTCAAAGGAACAGCGAACAAAACAAAAGTCAGGGTGTTGCGAAGCGCCAACCAGAAGAATTTGTCGGCGGCAGCAAATAAAATTCCCCAATTCCCAAACATCAGCCGCCCCACTTCGTCATAGACCTTAATATCCACCACATCCCTTGCCAACTGGGTTGGTGAAGTAAGTGTGACGAAGCGGATATTGAGGATCTTTGCGTAGTTGTCCAGTCCGATCCAGTTGGGGGTGTTAAAGGCGTCCGAGTCGGTGAATGAAAAATAGAACGAAAGTAGTAATGGACCCGCAAAGAAGATTAGAAAACCGATCAGGTTGGGAGATAGGAAAAGCCAGCCGCTCAAAACTTGTTCGTGATTTGTTTTGACGTGCATGGCGATGGCGCTTGGTTGTCGCCACATAGCCCATATTGCAGTTCCAAAGACCAACATGCCGACTACACTAATTAATCCTGTGGGCTGGGCGAGTTTTCCTAGAAAATAAAGCACCCCTTTGACTGTGTCAACCTGCCAGAGGAAGAGGATAAATCCGCCGATCATTACCCAACGCCCAACCTGGCGCAGACTTTGCTCGGAGGAGCGTTTACGGGATGAATACTCATCCAGCGAACTAAGCAGATATCCCGCCAGGACAATTCCCAAATACGGAATGCCGCGTCCAAAGGTTTCGCCGAGGGCATCAATTCCAATGAAAACTTCGCCGACGTTCAACGCCACGACTGCGCAAGCCACAAATGCGAGGTAGTCGATGACAAGGGAGATCATTCTTCCACGGTGATTACGGCGCGCGATTTCCACGGCGCCAAAAGCGCTGAAAACTGCCACGACTGACAAAACCAGGCTTAGTAGAATTTTTTGCCAGAGCGGAACTTCTGGCAGCCTGCCCGACCAGGCGGTGATCACGCCTACTGCTGTTGCAAGCGCTAACAATCCGCGCCATGCCATGATGATTCGCAGGATGAGATTTGTCAGGGTGTCTGCCTTTGGATGATCGCTCATATTATGTCTCCTGGAATTAGTATTTAAACTTCGCTTCATTCGGAGTGTAGCCGCAGGACATTACGTTTCAACTGCGCACAACGGGAAGGAGTCTAAGAAATTATCTCACGCCACAAAAAGCCAAAACTTAAGTTTTGGGTTTTTGTCGTGCGGGGAAAGTGACAGGGGCAGGTGATGAGCCTGCCCCTGTTTATTTCAAGAGGAACTATTGGGCAAAGACTTTGTCGGCTGAGTCGCAGATGGTCGCGCCGAAGTCTTCAACAGTGGTTGCGCCAGTCAATACACCCTGGATGGCGGGTCCCATGATCTGGTCGTACTCTGGCCATGAGCCAGCCCACAACGGACCTTCTGCAGTCGGGTTTGCATCAGCAGCAATACCGTTCAGGAATGCCTGATTGTTGGCGGGCGGTGTGAAGGTGAGGAAGGCATCGAGAGCTTCCTGGCTTACACGGCTGGGGATGTTGGCGCCGAGGGCGGCAACTTTGCCCTGAGTCTGGGCGGTGGTCAAAGCCTGGACGAGAGCCCATGCTTCTTCGGGATGTTCGGTCTTGGCGTTGACTACGTACGCGCCCCAGAACAGCCAGTTACCAGCCGTGCCGCTGGGTCCTGCGGGAAGTTCGACAACGTCCCATTCAAATTCCACGGTACGGACACCTGGGGTAGCCCAGCGTCCATTCTGGAACATGGCAACCTTGCCTGCGCGGAATGTGGGTTCGGGATCTTCGCCGTAGGGAGTGGCAACATCAAAATCCTGATAGAGCGAGCGCTGGAAATCGAGACCGGCGAGGGACTCTTCGGTGTTGAGTGCGCAAGCGGTGCGGTCTTCATTGAAGAAACCGCCGCCGGAGGCATTCAACCAGACGCCGTAAGGACCCCACCAGGCGCTTGCTCCGTAACCGTAAACATCAGAGCCGAGAGCACGGGTCTTCTGAGCTACATCGAGGAACGCATCCCAGTCCCATTCGCCATTGGCAGCCAATTCACGAGGATCAGGAGCGCCGGCTTCGTTGATCAAGTCCATGTTCAGGTATAAAGCGAAGGTGGACACATCGCGGGGGAGACCCCATAACGCACCAGAGTCAGCGCCAAACTTAGCACCTTCGGGGTTATAGGTCAGGTGATTCATGGGACCAGCATAGAAGTCGTCAACACTGAAACCATCAGTGGCGGTCGCCAGATCGTTGATATTCAGAATTAAACCGCGGGTGGCGAAATCAGCCACATCGGTTCCGGGGATCCAAAACACATCGGGAGCGGTTCCTGCAGCAACCTCAGAGCGAAGTTGATCCTGGTAGTTGGCACCTTCGGTGCCGCCAGGTTCGTAGGTCAGAGTGACACCATCGAGTTCAGCATCAAGTTCAGTGCTGATCTTGCTGTAAACATCAATTTCTTCCTGATTGTCGGGGCGGGTGCGCCAGCGGATGGCTACATCTTCCATGGCGGGGGCTTCGGTGGCAGCGGGAGCTTCAACAGCGGGAGCTTCGGTGGCAGCGGGTTCAGCAGCAGGAGCTTCGGTGGCAACAGCGGCGGGGGCGCCACAGGCAGCCAGGGCAAACGACAAAATCACAAGAAGGCTGAAAGCCTTGAAAAGCACGTTCTTCTTCATTTATTCTTCTCCTTAGAAATGTTTAAACGATTGAATGATGGGAAAACTTGCTGTGAAATTTGGGTTGGATCAATCACCTCCCTTTTGTGATGTGGATTGTCTTACAACCAACTCCGCATGTAATTTCAGGTCGCAGGTTTCGGTTGTCTTCTTTTCGATCATATCCAACAGCATACGGGTGGCTTCGCGCCCAATACGCGGAATATCCTGTCGCATGGTGGTAAGCGGGGGGTCAAAGTACGAAGATAGCGGCATGTCGTCCACACCGATGACCGCCAGTTGGGAAGGGATTTTGATGTTCGCATCCCGTGCGGCGCGCAGCACACCCATTGCCATGCGGTCATTTTGCGCGAATACTGCGGTTGGGACACGTCCCTGTTCAATGAATGAGAGAAGTGCATCCTGTCCGGAAGTGGCTGTCCAATCCCCTTCGATCACCATCGATTTATCGAACGCAATCCCTGCTTCACTCAAAGCGCGGCGATAGCCCTCGGTACGATCCTGCGAACAATCCTCTTCCATGGGTCCTGTGATAAGAGCAATGCTGGTATGCCCCAAGTCAAGCAGGTGACGGGTGGCTTCGAAAGCCACTTTCTCATCATCCAGAGATACCGAGCAGATATTTTTTTCGTGCGCGCTCGCGCCTACAAAAACAAGGGGGAAATCTTTTGGGATGAATTCAAAACGGTTATCTGCATAAGGATTGATGACGATTAAGCCGTCCACGCGGCGGTGTCCCACTAATTTGTCCACCAACTCACGAAATGTCTCCGGGTCAGAAGCAGAGGAGGAAAGCATGAAATATTTGTGTTGGCGCGCTTCAACTTCAGCGCCTTCGATGACGCTGGCAAAGGTAAAATCTGTCAGGTTGGGGGAGATGCAAGCCAGGGTGTGGGATTGGCCTCGCGCCATCGAGCGTGCGATGGCATTGGGGCGGTAGCCCATTTTTTCAATTGCCGCATCCACCAAAGCGCGGGTTTCTGGCAGGACATCTACGCTGCCATTGATAACACGAGAAACGGTTTGGTGTGAAACACCCGCCATTCGGGCTACGTCGCGCAGGGTAGGACGGGAATTTGACATGATTTTCTCTTTATTTTCAATGTTACCGTTCATGTGAGCGGTAACATTAGTTTACAAGAACAAAATCACTTTGTCAATAGGCAATTATGGAGAAAATTTGGCTTTCAAAAATCTGATGGGCTTTTTGAAAAGGTAAGTGTCTCTAAAGATGGGCAACAAAATATGCTCAAGTTTGAGCAGAATTGTGCAATATTGCCTGTTGCAAGAGAGCTTAAACAAGAGCGTTATGTTCGTCTGCTGTGTTTGATATACGATCTAATTTTTCCGAGCTACATAGAACGTGTATGCCCCTTGTGGATGGTCAGGTGTCTCGACATACTTTCGCAGAAAACGTTCGGTGAAATATAAATTCCAACGGGATGGTGAAAGGATCCAGCGTCTGAATAGGAAATTCGAAACCAGACTCGGTAAACCAAAGTAGTGCCCCCACTCCAGTGCGGCCAGCGCCTGAGGCGAGAAATAATGCCACCAGCGTACCAGAGTGAAATCATTAGATTCAAGGCGATTTTGCCAGACCAGCGGGTCATCACAATGATGGTGGCGGGATATTTTATTAAAAAATGCACGATACAAATTTCCCAGAAAGCGCAGCCCAACTTTATCCAGGGTGCGCCCAATGGACAGCGTGGACAAAAAGTTGTGATTTGGTACACAAAAAACAAAAGGTGCGCCTGGCTTAAGCACACGACTGGTCTCCTTTATGACCAGGTCAACGTGCGGAATGTGTTCCAACACCGAGTTTGAAAATGCGGATGAAAAATACCCATCCGAAAAAGGCATGGTACCGCCATCGGCTTCAACCAGCACATTGTATTTTCCGTAAGCCTTCGCTTCGTGAATAGGTCCGTGCCAGGGGTCAAGTCCCACATCAATATTGTGGTCGAAGGTTAACGCGGCAAAATTGCCGTCGCCACAACCTACATCCAGAGTTGGGGAAGGCAGGTCAATCTCCTGATAATAGGCGCTTTCCACAGCCCGCAAAAAGGCTCGGAAATATGGAAGTCCGCTTAGGTGAAGGAAAAGAAAGTCTTTTAATTTTTGATTATTCATATTGGATTGATGACCATTCATCGTTTCAATAGCCTTTGAAACAATTTTTCATATTCCTGTGCGATTGAATCGGGGTTATATGATCTTTTGATCGCTTCAAGATCACCATGATATTTTTGCGGAGCATCCAACACGCTTAAAATTGATTCTGCCAGAGAAACAGGATCTCCGATTTGCGAAACGAGTCCCATGCCGTGCATTTGAACGGGTCTTCGCACCCCGGGCAAAGCGGATGGAACACTCGGCACACCGTTCATCATTGCCTCGATCTGGACCAGGCCAAAGGCTTCGGTTGAGTTGAGGGAAGGTACGGTCAGTACATCGAGATTGGGATAGAACGCTGCCATTTGATCAGGGTCGAGGTTGCCGAGGAATGCCCAATGCCCATGAATTTCATACTCCCGGATACGCGGCATAAGCCGGTCAGAATAAGCCTGCTCTCCCATCACGTTTTGATAGGTCCCGGCAAATAGCACCTGCGCTTTGGGATATTTCTTCAAAATGATGGGAAGTGCATTCAGCAAAATTTCCACACCTTTTTCACTGGCCAGACGCGCAGCCATGCCGATGACAGGTTTACATTCTTTAGTGCGGTGCGCATCGGCAAAGGCGGAAACTACCTGAGGCGAGGGATAAGGTAATTCAACAGGCGGCAGGATTGGGGTTAGTTTTGATTTGTAGCGCGAGAGGAAGGGCGAATTATCGGCGTAATCCTGAGTGTAGGTCACGATATGATGCGCAAGCCGCCCTGCCATATTATTTTGAAAATCCAGCACAAAATTGACAAGACGATTAAACATTCCTGCCGGAAGCTGCACGTCACAGTGGTAGGTCAGTACTGCAGGCTTGCCAAACAAGCGCGCGCGGAGTGCAACTCCGGGCGCGTCAAATTGCGGCAGGTGTAATTGAACGATATCATGTTCCCAGGCAAGCTTCGTTGCCATTAATCCAAAAGCCGGCGCGAGGACACCTTTGCTGACCCGTGCAGCAACGGGAATACGGACCACGCGCACACCATCCATCTGCTCTTCGCGCGCAAGGGATGGGTCGTATTGCGTGGTCATCACGGTCACTTGATGTCCGCGTTTGACCAATGCACGTGCCAGGCGCTCGGCATAAATGGTGAGTCCGCTGGTGTGGGGACGATAATAGGTAAGTACGGTGAGAATTTTCATAAAACACGGGATTATAACGCAGGGCATCTAAAGGTAAGGCTCGTTTACTTCTGCGTATTTTTCCTTCAACTCCAGAAGTAAATTTTTAACAACATCTTTCTCCAGGCTGGAAAGATCATTTAACTCTTCGGGGTCAGATTCAAGATCGAATAATTGAACAAGTTTTCCATCTGCACCTAATTCGTCATAATAGCCTGAGTAATAGGTCAATTTATATTTTCCCTTAACCAGCATACCTGTAGCCTGTTTCAACGTGGAATCTGGATCGCTGCGATAAGCCTGGAACGCGTATATATTCCGCTCTGGGTCTGGAGCGGATGGGGCAAAGGGAGGCAGGGTCACCCCATCAACCCAGTCAGCTGTTTTTTGCCCGGTCACATGTAAAAGTGTGGGAAGCAGATCCACTGCGCTGGTGGGGGAGTGAATATCTGTGCGGGCTGTGCCGCCTGGGGGGAAGATCAACAGGGGAACACGTATTAGTGGTTGGTAAAAAGCGGGGGTGATATGTCCTTGAATTCCGCGCTCAAACATCTCTCCGTGGTCCGATGTGAAAATTACCCATGTATTCTCCAGGACACCGGAAGATTCAAGATGGTCAAACAACCTGCCAAATTCCCGGTCAAGATAAAGAATGAATTCATCATACTCTTTGCGCTTGGTAAGCATGAGTTCAAATGGTCTTGAAGAAGCAAATCTATCATCGGGCTTTTCGGCAATCTTTAGTCCATCATTTTCAAAATAGCCAAAAAAATCAATATGAGGGGTGTAGGGATCGTGCGGCGGCATGAAGTGAAAATATCCCAAAAAGGGCTGTGGCATTGCTTGAATCTCATTTTTCAGCCACTCAATTGCCTCTTCCAGTAAATAATGGTCATCTCCTTTTATGGTTGGAACCCCGATGGGAAAGTAACTTTTGAAAGTTTTAACCTTGTTTTCATTGTACATTTTATAAAGGTTCGACAAAAACAGGGAATAGGAAACCCCTTCATCCTTGACCATGGTCCGGGACCAACTGATGTTGGCAATGTCATCATCGTTTTGGAATAAAGCCTGAACAAGTCCGGTACCGGTTAATAACAACTGTTCGTAGGGAATAAATTTTGTCAGATCTGCAGCAAATTGACTTAAAAACCGAACCACATGCGGATTATGGGAATAGGCAACCCGATAATACGAATCAAATGCATGGAAAATGCTCTTTGTAAGAAAGGGCTTCGCCACACCATTTTCAAATCTGAATGCGCGATGTTTCCAGGGATATACGCCTGTTAATAACGAAGCGGTTCCGGGAACGGTGAAACTTCCTGCCGCAAAATGATTATGATAAACAACCGCTTTTTCAGCCAGCCTGGCCAGGTTTGGGGTAGTCTTGCGGCTATACCCATACAGGGAAATATGATATGCCGATAGGGCATCAAAAACTATCACCAGGACGTTTTGCTCATCTCCCCGAGCCCCGGGTAACAGCCCGGCGGATTTCGTCAACGGGGGGATGGATATGCTTAACGATGTCAAAGCAGCCATTTTTAGAAAGTCACGCCTGCTAACTGATTTTGTCATTGACCCTCTTGTGGCATCCACTTATAGTCAGCGACCCGGATAATTTTTCCCCATAATCCATCTTTTTCCATGCAAGGGCCCGGCTATACTGCATGGGCATTTCATGTCTGCGTTTTATGAATGCATGTGTCATGTGCTCGAAAAAAATAGTGAGCCTATTGGAGTCTTGAAGGTAGGAGTTGGGAAAAATCAGGGTTTTCATAAAGCACGGAATAATAACGCAGGGTGTTTATAGGTACGGCTCATTCACTTCCGCAAGTCTTGCCTTCAATTCCTTGAGCATCTCACTTGTAATGTCTTTCTTCACCTTTGACAGGTCGTTCATTTCCCCTGGATCATCCTTCACATCGAACAACTTGACGAGGTCATTTCCGCCAGTCTCGGAATACCCAAAGTAATAATGCAGTTTAT
>JAIFNG010000029.1 GCA_020047815.1 Anaerolinea sp. | reverse complement strand
TGCCCAAATAAATGAATATGATAAGGAAGAATCCCATCGTGAGCCAGAGGTTTCCCGCATGGATCTTTCCATTGGCAAGCATGTAGAGGAGGGTGCCCAGTAAAAGCCAGGTAAGTGTGGTGGATGCCAACGTCACAGCCAGGTTGGACAGGGGCCATTGCTGAATAAAAAGGTTAATCCCCGTTGTGCCGTTCCTAAGATAAATGAATATGAGACTGGCGATAACCAGGAGAGTGAGTTGAAACCATGATTTGAGTGCGATTTGTAGGGAATGTTTCATTGCGCTTTCCAGTTAATTTACTGAGGTAAGTTTATCATAGCAGCACGAAGCGTTTTGAAAATTAATATGGCGGATTTTATCCACGCGTGCTGCAGCGTGGATTTAGCCCGCCAACATAGAGACCCATCAGGGCACGTGGGGGTTGCACGCTTTTTAAATTCGAAGAGATTGGCACACATTCCCTCATTTCCAGTAAAATCAGGGTTGATAACAGGAGAACCATGCCATTTTTTAGCCGCTTCAAGCTTGCCGCCAAAATCCTTTTTCTGGGCGAACCCAGAAAGGTAAACCGTAATCCCATCCCCGCCATCACTGCGGAAGAAGTAGCCGAAGCGCGGATGTTTTTCCCGCGCGACAAGTTTTTTATATTCGGTCATGCCCGTTCAGGCACGACTTTGCTTACACGTCTCGCCCGCCTGCACCCCGAAGTGCATTGCAATTATCAGGCGCATTTCTTCACGCGCCAGCCTTTGCTTAAGTCACTTGTTAACACCTCAGAAGCCGAGGAATGGCTAACACGCAAGTCCAACCGCTGGAATCAGGGACGTGATCTATCTCCGCTTGTAATGCGCGCTGTCGCTGATTTTATTATGGAGCGCGAAGCTGCCCGCGAAGGAAAAATGATCGTAGGCGACAAAAGTCCCTCGTCCACAATTCATGGTCAGGCAGTGCGCGATCTGTACTCAGTTTACCCTGATGCGAAGCTGGTCAATATTGTCCGTGACGGGCGGGATGTGTTGATCTCTGAACGCTTTCGGAATTTTGTGGAGGAATCGAAGTTCCTGACCTCGGAGGATAAACGAATTATCGCAGCGTTAAAAAACGATTCTGCTCCGTTTGCCAAAGGTGCCCATTCGATTTTTACCGAAGCTTTCATCCGCCGTGTGGCGGGGGGGTGGGTGAAAAACCTGGCGGAAACAGATGATGAAGGTCGGAGGCTTTTTGGTGAAAATTACCTTGACTTGCGTTACGAAGATCTTCTTATCCAACCTTTTAAAGAAATGAGCAAATTTTGGAAGTTCCTTGGTGTGAAAGAGGTCGATCCTTCCTTCGAAAAAATCCTGCACGACGAGATGTCATCCAACCCCGATGAGGAATGGCAGTCGAAACGTAACGAAGGTATCGCCTCCTTCCTCCCCAAAGGCCAGGCTGGCAATTGGGCACGGCTATTTACTGAGAAGGATAAAACTTTGTTCAAGGATGTTGCAGGCGAACTCCTGATCAAATGGAAGTATGAAAAAGATTTGGGTTGGTAAATTAATTCAGAGGCGGGGTCACCCCGCTTCTGTGAGGAACCAGATATGAAATTTCTAATCGCAGGTCTTGGATCCATTGGCCGTCGCCATATGCGGAATTTGATCCTGCTTGGCGAAAAAGATATCATTCTTCTTCGCTCACATCGTGCTACATTATCTGACGATGAACTCGTGGGTTATCCAGTTGAGGTTGAATTGACTGAAGCGCTAAAAAAACATAAGCCCGACGCGGTCATTGTCGCGAACCCCACTGCATTGCATCTGGACATAGCCATTCCTGCCGCCGAGGCGGGGTGTGCAATCTTACTGGAGAAACCAATTTCACATTCATTTGAGCGGTTGGATGCATTGCAGCAAGCTGTGCAGAAAGGTGGAGGTAAAATCTTGGTTGGGTTTCAATTTCGCTATCACCCAACAATAAACAAAACGCGTGAACTGATTCAAATGGGTGCACTTGGCAAGGTGTTAACCGCACACGTACATTGGGGGGAATACCTGCCAAACTGGCATCCCTGGGAGGATTACCGCCAGAGTTACGCAGCGCGTGCAGATTTGGGAGGCGGTGTGGTCGTCACGCTCACGCATCCACTTGATTATTTGCGGTTTATCCTGGGCAATGTAGATTCGCTTTGGTCTTTTAATGAACATCTATCCCCGCTTGAAGTGGATGTCGAGGATGTCGCTGAGATCGGTTTGAAATTCTGCAGTGGTGCGGTTGGCGGGGTGCATCTTAATTATTTCCAGCGTCCGCCTGTACATCGATTTGAAATAGTTGGAACGAACGGAACATTGAGATGGGATAATGCAGATGGAATTTTACATTTGTACAAATTTTCTGCTCCCTTCGGCTCTTATTCTGACCTGCCGCCTGCTCCTGTTTATGAATCGTTTTCTCCGCCTGAGGGTTTTGAGCGCAACCAACTTTTTATAGCGCAGACGAAACATTTTGTTGAAGTGGCACGTGGGGAAACGCAGCCAATTTGTGATTTAGCAGATGGTGTGAGTGCTTTACAAATGGCGTTTGCGGCATACGAATCTCAGAAGACAGAAAAATTGATCAGGTTAAACGGATGATTTATACAGCCTGATGTTCTCACCATGTGACACGCGGCTTTAATCAATCTGATTGCGCCTCCCAATCTGGCCAATGGTGCTTTAAAGCCTGGCGCAAATCTCATGTCGTCTTTGCCAATCTGGCTAAATGGATTTTAATTTTTTTGGCAGGAACTTGCAGGAGTTATCTGGCACGAAGTTGCGCATGGAAGTTAATCCTCGGCCTGAACTCAGGCACACTTTTCATGAAAGTATCTGATTTTTTTAATTTCGATTTTAGGTTGACCAATGATAAAAACCGCCTATACCTTTATTCCATCGCGGGAACATCAATATTTTGACCATCCTGAAAGTCCGGGGAGATTGGATGCATTGGAGCCCCTCTTTGCACTTCTCGAGGGTGTGGAGCCAATTAAAGCCCTACCTGCTACAGTTGACCAGGTGGCGCGTGTGCATCAATTGCGCTTGATCAAATTGGTCGAGGAAACCTGCAAACAAAGGCCTGGGATTGTGGAGCACGCACCGACCTATATCACACAGACATCCTATCAGGATGCGCTGCTTGCAGCGGGCGGCGTAGTTGCCTGTACACGCGCGGTTTTGAATGGCGATGTGAAAAACGCATTCGCTCTTGTGCGTCCGCCAGGGCATCATGCCGAAACAGATCATGTGATGGGGTTTTGCATCTTCAATAATATTGCCATTGCGGCGCGCGAGGCATTAGCAAGTGGTGTGAACCGTGTGATGGTGATTGATTATGACGCGCATCATGGCAATGGCACACAAAATGCGTGCATACATGACGAACGTTTTGGCTTCATCTCCACCCATCAGTGGGGGATCTACCCGGGTACAGGCTGGTTTGAAGACGTGCCCCATGCCCGCGGACGGCTGGTCAATGTTCCTTTGAGTGCGTTTGCTGGCGATCAGGTTTTTTTGAATGTGGCGGATGACATCTTCAAACCTGTGGTGGAGAAGTTTCGACCGCAAATGCTGTTTATTTCTGCCGGTTTCGACTCACACTGGAATGACCCGCTCGCTTCGTTGGGATTGTCCACTTGTGGATTTTTTAATTTATCAAAGAAATTGGTTAATCTTGCTGAAGAATACTGTCAAGGAAAGATCGTCTTTATCCTGGAAGGCGGCTATGACCCACGGAATGTTGCCAATGGGTCAGCGGCTGTCTTTGATGCATTGACCAACTCCACGCTGAGCAAGGCAATCCATGACCCGTCGCCGCACCATGAACCGAATCATGAGTCCAGAATTGCTGAAATCCGCAAACTTCATGGGTTCACACCATAGGATATTTGTGTGACAGGATAAAATCCGTTTTGATGTACACTTCCAGCCTGATAAAAAATTAGGAGATGATATGAGAAAAAAGTTTTTATTTATTTTTGCGATTGGTGTAATGGTTATGGGGTGTAATTTTCTTGTGCCGACACAAACGCCAGCACAGGACGACACTGATACCGCATCTTCAAATGATGGAGTTGCCGCGAGACTTGAAGAGTTGGGTGGTACTGTTTGCGAAGAGAATCCCGACTTTACCTGTGTCACCATCCAAGTCCCATTGAATCATTTTGACGCAGCAAATACTGAAACACTGGATGTCGTATTTGCTGTTTCACCTGCCACGGGTGAACGCTTTGGCATGTTTGTACAAGCTTTTCCCGGTGGACCGGGTGGTGAGGGAATTAGCACAGGCGGTTTGAGCTGGTTCTCCGAAGGTATCCTTGAACACTATGATATTGTATATTTTGACCAGCGTGGAATTGGTCTGTCGAATCCGCTGACCTGCCCCTCTGCATACGAAGCTGATTTCATGGATTATTTGAACGAATCAGATCAAGCGGGCGAGGAGGGTTACGATACACCTGAAGAGCAGCAGAAAGCCATTGAAGATTCTCGTAAATATGCGGAGGATTGTGTTGCTGAGATGGGTATTGACCCTGCCAAACTTGCATTTTTTGGTACTGACCAAGTCGCTGAGGATATTGAATCGTTTCGCCAGGCAATTGGAGATGATAAATTCATGTTATACGGCGTCAGCTATGGGACAGCTGTGGCCCAGACTTATGCCGCTGCATACCCAGACCATCTCTCTGGCATGGTTCTTGACGGTACCCTTGACCTGACCTTGAGTGGAGAAAATGGCTCTCTTTCGCAGGAAAAGGCGTTTGATAAAGTCCTTGTTACCACCCTTGAAGCCTGCAATGCAGATGAGTTATGTTCCGCCGACATGGGGGGGGATGCCGTGGAGGTCTATGACAAAATTGCTAAACAGATTTCAGAGGTCCCGCTTGCTTACGAATTCCCCCTGCCATCAGGCGAGCAGGTAAAACGAACCTTTACATTCAATCAATGGGAATATAATGCTGCATATCAAATGTATTCCCTTGGTGGAAGAATGATGTATTTGCGCGCGCTGGCTGCCGCAAATCGTGGCGACTTCATACCTATGGCGCGTCTTGCTTATCAAAACCTGACAGTTGACCCTGCTACTTTTGAATACATCGGTGACGATACATTTTCTGACACCATGTTCCTGAGTGTTCTCTGTACAGATGACTCGTTCTATTCTGGAACAAAGGAGGAAAAGATCGCGCAGACCATTGCAGCAGGACAGGCGTCAAACGGAACCGTACCACGTCTTGATGGCAGTGTATACACTGGCCTGAGTTGCGCGTTCTGGCCCAGTTCACCTGAAGAAGTTGTTACAGCGGAACCATTGGTTGCCGAAGGCGTGACGACATTCGTATTGAATGCAACCTTAGATCCAGCCACTCCATTTGAAGAAGGTAAGGCTGTTTTTGAAAGACTTGCGGATGGGTATCATTTCTATGTTGAGGGCGGGCGCCACTCCATATATGGTTGGGGATACGACTGCCCCGACAAATATATAACCGATTTTATGGTGGATGGTAAACTTCCTACAGAGCGTGAAATGGTCTGCGAAGATTGGGGTACGGATGTGATCCGCGCCTATGAACCGCTTATTAAGGAGAATACAGGCGACTATGCAAATGTGCTTGAGACTTTTTTTGCGATTGACAGCGCAATTCAACTTCAGCCTGAATATTTCTACGGTTACTTTATTGAGGATGTTGCTGTTTCCTGTCCTTTTGGCGGTTCGTTCACCTTTGGATCCAGTGATGCAGGTGAGGCTTATACCTTTAATAATTGTGCCTATGTTAAGGATTTTGTGCTAACCGGCAGCGGTGGTTATGATTACGAAACCGGCATCATGACGTTTGATACGCAGGTTGATGGCGCAAAGGAAGGCACCCTGGTGTATACCAATAACTTTACAGATGGCGCAATCTCTGTAACTGGTGAATATGGCGGCGAGACCATTAACTTATCGAGATAAATTAATATCCCAAATTCCTTAAACTTTGCAATCGTGAAATATATAATATCGAGCCTTCGATGAAATTCGGAGGCTTTTTAATTTGAGATCCAAGACTCTTTATTTCAATGTAAAATTGTTGTACACTCGAGATTGATCAAGGAGTAAGCGATGGAACAACAGGAAAGCAAAAAATTTGTGGAATTGGAATGGGTTTGCCCTAATTGTGATAGTAGGAATAAAGGTTCAAAGAAAACTTGTGAAAACTGTGGAGCACCCCAGCCTGATAATGTCAAATTTCAGCGTGCTGCGGACGAGAAAGTTATAACTGATAAAAAATCTCAGGATGCTGCCAGGGCAGGTGCAGATATCCACTGCGGTTTCTGCGGTACACGCAACCCTGGCAATGCAGTCACCTGCTCACAATGCGGTGGTGATTTGAAGGAAGGCAAAGCTCGTCAGGCGGGGCAGGTTTTACAGGCGGCTCCTCCTGTGCCCAAAGCAATTCCCTGTGCTAATTGCGGCGCCGAAAATACAGTATCTGCCCGCATGTGCAAGGAATGCGGCGCACCTATCAAGCAGGCAGCAGCACCTGCGCCAGTGCAAACACAAGTAAAACTGTCAAACTCGCCACAGAAAAAAGTAAATGGGTGGATATTCGCTGCCATTGGTGCGTTTTTCTTGATTTGCTGCGTAGCGGCTGTGCTGCTCTTTGTCATACCATCCAAATCTGTTCAAGGAACAGTGACCAACCTGCAATGGCAAACTTCCGTGCCCGTGCAGGAAATTCAAACCGTCAATTATTCCAACGAGCGTGGCAGTGCTCCGTCGGATGCTTACAATGTTTCGTGTCAAACGGATAGTCAGGAAGTCTGTGAAGAAAAAACGGTTGATCAGGGAAACGGTTTTGCGGAAGTGGTGCAGGAATGCCACACCGAAAGCGAACAATATTGCGATTACACGGTGGACGAATGGACTACGATCCAGACTTATACCCTGGATGGCAATGATAATTACCCTGTTTATGAAGATCCCAACCTCGCCAGCGGCCAGCGGCTGGGTACTGCAACTGAGACTTTGACCGTGATATTCAGCACCCCCGATGGACAGAAAAACTATTCAACGGACTCCGTCAGTGAGTTCCAGCAATTTGGAATTGGGAGCGAGTGGAATTTGAAGATGAATGCAATGGGTGGTGTGATGAGTGTGGAGAGGTGAGGGGGAACAGAAGTGAACAGTGAAACCAGAAAACTCCCGGCTAAGTCGGGAGTTTTCTGGTTTTGGATTGAGGCATTAACTTCTCTTTCAAACACTGGCCGGTGTATGACTCTTCCACCTTTGCGATATCTTCGGGCGTTCCTTCGGCGAGGAGTCTGCCACCTGCTGCGCCTCCTTCGGGACCGAGGTCGATCACCCAATCGGCAGCCTTTACCAGGTCGAGGTTATGTTCGATAACGATGGCACTGTTGCCTGTATCCACCAAACGCTGGAGAACGAGTAACAGGCGGCCAGTGTCGGCAGGGTGGAGTCCTGTTGTCGGTTCATCAAGCAAGTAGAGGGTGCGCCCAGTGGCGCGGCGTCCAAGTTCTTTTGCAAGTTTGACGCGTTGGGCTTCGCCGCCTGAGAGTGTGGTGGCTGGTTGACCGAGCTGCAGGTAGCCCAGGCCGACATCTGACATAACTTTCAAACGTGAAGCAGCGGCTGGGATATCGGCAAATAAAGCCAGGGCTTCTTCTACGGTCATATTTAACACCTGTGATATATCGAAACCGCGATATTTGACCGCAAGAGTTTCTCGTTTGAAACGATGTCCGCGACAGGCAGGACACCGCACTTCGACGTCGGGTAGGAAGTGCATTTTGACAGACAGTGTCCCCGCACCTTCGCAGCGCTCGCAACGTCCGCCTGGCACATTGAACGAAAAATGGCGAGCAGTCACTTTATTCTTTTTGGCTTCAGGTGTGGCTGCAAATGCCTCGCGGATGGGTGTGAATGTGTCGGAGTATGTGGCGGCGTTCGAGCGCGGGATGCGTCCGATGTGAGCCTGATCAATGGTGATCACCTTATCAATATGCTCCCAGCCTGTGATGGAATCGTATTCGCCAGGGATTTCATTTGTATTGTTTAGTTGTTGACGCGCGGCGAGGTCAAGGATGTCGAAAATCAACGAAGACTTGCCCGAGCCAGAAACGCCTGTCACCGTTACCAGCAAGCCGAGCGGAATCCGCACAGTAAGGTTTTTCAAATTAAACTGGCGTGCTCCGTGAATCGTTAGCGCTTTGTGATTGGGAGTGCGCCGATGTTCGGGAATCGGCACGCTTGTTGTCTCTGCGATAAATTCACCTGTCAGCGAGCCTTTCGTTTTGGAGACTTCATCTGGTGTGCCTGCAGCAACAATCTGCCCGCCATGCTTGCCTGCGCCAGGTCCCACGTCAATTAGATAATCGGCAGCTTTGATAAGGTCGAGGTCGTGTTCCACTACCAAAACGGTGTTTCCCAAATTGCGCAAGCGGCGCAGGACGTTGATGAGGCGATGCGTGTCGCGAGAGTGCAGACCAATTGTTGGCTCGTCGAGGACGTAAAGCACCCCTGTCAAGCCAGACCCGAGCAAGGCTGCCAGCCTAAGACGTTGGGCTTCGCCTGCAGAGAGAGTTGGGGAGGAACGTTCTAGAGACAGGTAGCCAACACCCACTTCCAGTAGCCGCCCGACACGTTCGAACAGATCATCCAAAATGGGACGGGCAATCAGTATTTCCTGAGCGGTGAAAAGAGTGGGCAAGGTCTTGAGCCAGGCATCGAGGTCGTTGAGAGGCAGGTGTGAAACCGTGATGATGGTCTTACCTGCCACTGTCACGGCGCGACTTTCGGGACGCAGGCGAGTGCCTTCACAGTCCATGCAGGGTTGGGATATGAACAGGTGATCCAGCTTTTCAAGATAGGCGGGGTTGGTAGCGTGCTCATTGTAGCGGCGTTGAAGATTGGTGACCACGCCTTCGAAGCGTCCCTGTGCATTGGTGGCAGGTGGTTTTATATTTGGGAAGTGGCGTCGGAATTGCGAACTTTCCGTGCCGTATAAAAACAGGTCTCGTTGAATGGGTGTGTAATCCTTGATGGCTTTGGACGGGTCGAACTCAAAGCCAAAATAATTCCCCGTGTTTTTTAATATCTGGCTGTAGTGGTTGATATGAAATTCGATCCAACCGTCCACGGCATTTTCGAGGATGCTCCTGCTTTCGTTCACCAGACGACTGACGATGGCTTGCCGTACAACTCCCAAGCCTGTGCAGGCAGGGCAGGCCCCTGCGGGTTTGTTAAAAGAGAAGTTTGCCATTCCCATCTCAGGCACAACTGCGCCGCAATGTGGGCAGGGATACGTCCCGTCGGGACTTTCGTCTGATTCGTCCTGCCAATTTTCATCGGAGGATTCGTAGGTGGGAGGCGGGACATCTTTTCCACAATTGGGGCAGGGGCGATGGCCGAGTCGGGCGTATAAGACTCTCAGATAGGTGAACACTTCAGTTGCAGTACCCACCGTTGAGCGGGGACTATGATTCGACAGGTGTTGGTCCACGCTGATGGAGGGGGACAAACCGATGATGGAGTCTACAGGTGGTTTGCTCAATCCGCCTGTGACGAACCCAAGTGATTCGATGTACTGGCGTTGACTTTCCTTGTGTAAGAGGTCAAAGGCTAGGGTGGATTTTCCCGATCCTGACAGCCCCGTGATGACGACGAGTTGGTTCTTAGGAATTTCGAGGTTGATGTTTTTGAGATTGTGCAGGCGGGCATTGCGAATGATGATGCTGGGGTTCATGGGTTCTCCAAATGAAATCTGGAAGTCTCAAGTTATGTCCTGCTTTTGGGTATTGAAAAACTCTTTTGTAGAATGAGGAGTTATTACTATCCAAAAAGACAGGCATTTCCAATTGTTTTTGATTTCATTTTAATACCCTGGTGGGCAAATGGAGGGTTTTCTGAGTTATATGCCTGGAACAGGCAGGTTGACGATCCAAAATAAGCTTGCTATTACCTAAGTCATTTGCTGAAGTTTGGCACAAAGCTGGTCCAATTCTGGCTTGCTTGAGACTGCAAAGAGTTTTTCGATCATCTTGTTGGAGGTTAATTTAACCGAGAATGTTAACCAGCCATTTCCTGTTTCGGACCATGTTGCTGCTTTAATACTGTGTAATGGAATATATTGCCAAATGCCACCATACTGAGGTTCCTGAACTTTCCTGCCATGCGCGATGTCCTGAATTAGAATCAATTCATGGCTTGTCAGAATGGTGAGGTGTGCCGGGGCAATCGTCTGTAGAAATATGCTGCCTAACATTGCCCAAATAGGCTGCCTGATTTCGTGTTGTAAAAGAATCTGGATCACTGTTTCCCCGCAAACCAGGCTGCTTCTTCCAAAATTCATCAGCTTGAAGTTTAGGGTGGACAAATAATCAAATTTGTCTTTCTCCGCTTTTGATTTGGTCCCCACAATGCTCTGAGGTGTCGGGCGTAGTTTGTTAAAGAATGTTTCAAAGTGACGGGTATTCGCAGTGTTAAAGTCGATGGTCGAAATATCCGCCATGCCTGTGCTGAGGATGCCGCTAATCGTCAGCCACGAACATAAAAGAATGCTGCCTGCTTCCACCATGTATACTTTTTGATATGGATAATTCTTGACGGTGACTTGGTTACGGTTTCGCTCCAGAATATGGATGGCGTCGTTGGCATCGCAGACCAATTTTTCGTTTGTTTTGTATCCGGGTTTTACCAGTGAAGGCGTGAGCAAGGTGTATGGGAATTGCTGGTTATTCGGGAACTGGGTTTCAAATATATTTTTGTAAATAGTCGGGACAGTCTCGTAAGACTCAATAACATTTGACCACGAAGCCATCGTTTGTTTTGCACCAGTTAGCACTGCGCCTGGATCGTTTAAATCTTTGGACATGTACACACACCTTTCTGGCTTCCACTATCCTGGAGGCAGGTTTTACTGTTGTCTGTGATTGCGTTATTGATGTGCAAGTGAGGTCATTGTACTCTCAAAATATCCGGCTTTCAAAAGCATTAAATGTGTTTTCGGCGTAAAATTGGAGTGAAAGGAAACAATAATCATGACGACAAAATTCACTCGTACTCTTGGACGTTCTGGAATTGAGGTCAGCGCCATTGGCTTGGGATGTTGGGCCGTGGGAGGGCCCTGGACATTTAACGGTTCACCAGCAGGTTGGAGTGGCGTGGACGACGCGGAATCCCTGCGAGCCATCGATCGCGCATTTGAATTGGGTGCGACCTTTTTTGATACAGCTGCCAACTATGGCGCAGGTCACAGCGAACGCTTACTGGCACAAGCTTTCAAGGGCCGCCGTGATAAGGTTGTGATTGCTACCAAGTTTGGTTACCATGTGGACGAAGCAGCCAAGGCTGTGATTTTTTATGATGAAAAGGAAGATGAGAGTAATGTTGCCAGTCGCCTGAGAACCGATTTAGAAGCCAGCTTAAAACGCCTTGATACTGATTATATTGATGTGTACCAACTCCACGTCTGGGGGTTGACCATCGAGCGCGCCCTTGAAGTTCGTGAAGTTCTTGAAGATTTGGTCAGGCTGGGAAAGATCCGCGCCTATGGCTGGAGCACCGATCGTACTGACGCGGTAAAAGCCTTTTCCACTTCGCCGAATTGCAGTGTCGTTCAGCAGCAGTTGAGTGTACTGGATGGAAATATGGAATTACTGGCTCTGTGCGAGGAACTGAATCTCGCCAGCATCAACCGCGGCCCGCTGGGGATGGGTCTGTTAACTGGCAAATTTGTTCAGGACACCACTTTTGCCAATGATGATGTGCGCCATCATGCTGAATGGCATCCAGGTTTTAAAGATGGAAAACCCACACGGGATTGGCTGGGGAAACTGGCTTCCATCCGTGAAGTATTGACCAGTGGCGGCAGGACACTTTCCCAAGGCGCGTTAGCCTGGATTTGGGCGCTGAGTCCCAGGACTGTGCCAATCCCTGGTTTCAAGACCGTTGCACATGTTGAAGAGAATTGCAAGGCTATGGAGTTTGGTCCATTGATCCCGGATCAGATGATCGAGATTGACCGTATTCTGGGTCGAAGTTGATCGCAATCAAGAATCAAAAAGTGTCTCCATTTATTATAAGAACGCGAGGCACTTTTTTCTAATAGAAAAATCATTGCCGGGAATTTATGAGTGATTTAATCATGCTGATAATTTCCCTGGCGCGCTTTTCCTGGGCATTGAGTGTGGATAGCAAGTGATCTGCGGCGGTGAAGATGTCTTCATCAGCACGCGGTGTATCAAGTGCTTTTTTCAAGCCGCGTGTTCTTCCTCCATCCAGTTCAATGAACATGCGCAGGATTGCCATATGACTGTAACCAGCATGACTCAACATGCGGATGATCCGCAGGCGCTCGATTTCCTTTTTCCCGAAAAGACGATAATTGTTGTATGAGTTGCGCCGCACGCTGATGAGTCCATTGCGTTCCCAATTTCGGAGCACATCCATGCTGACGCCGAGTAACCTGGAGACCTCACCTGTAGTCAGCGGATCTTCATCTGAGTCGGCTGTCATATTTTTTGCCCAATTTTCGAGAACGGATGCGGCTTGGTCGGCCGCCTTTAATTCAGCTTTCACCAAAGCTAAATGTTCATGCGCATTTTCCAGCGCGCCTGTCCAATCGTCTGTTACGGCGTGTTGGATGATCTCGTTGCTTGAAGCTCGCAGCGCCCTGCCCGGGTATTCTGTCTCATAGATCATTCGCGCCAGCCGCAAACAATCAAGATGATGTTGGGTGAAACGCCGATAGCCGGATGGACTCCGCTCGACAGGCGGGATCAAGCCCCAGTCCACATACAGGCGGACAGTATTGGGGTGAATCCCAACAGCATGGGCAAGGTCTGAAGTGCGGAGGAATTTTATAGCCATCTTCCAGCCAAAAGTTTATCACTGAAAGTATGACGGTTTGGTCTCACATCAGTTTATAATTCCTTCCACGACAAATTCTTAAGCCAAAGCAGAAATTTATCTTTCATGTCTTTCAATGAACTCTTTACCTCATTTGCCAATAACCTGCTTCCCATATTTCTGGTGAGCGGATCGGGCTTTCTGCTTGGAAAATTTTTTACCGTGGATTCCCGCTCGCTCGGGCGTGTGGTTTTTTATGTTTTTAGTCCTCTGCTTGTTTTTGACCTGATGATAAAAAGTAAATTGAATTTGCAAGAGGCATTTACAACTGTGGCTTTTACCGCTTCCATCATTATGGTGATGGGACTACTTGCCTTTTTCCTGGGAAAAATATTCCGATTGGAACGACCGTACTTGCTGGCAGTGATTTTGACGGTGGCATTTGGTAATACTGGTAACTATGGATTGCCACTTGTGAAATTTGCTTTTGGAGATGATGCGCTGGCAGTGGCCTCGCTCTTCTATGTGACCACTACCATTTTATTTAATACGGTCGGGGTGGTGATTGCCTCTCTTGGGCATATGGATCTAAAATCTGCATTGAATGGATTATTCAAATTGCCCATCATTTACGGTGTGACTCTGGCTCTGCTGATAAAATTTGTTGGAATACAATTGCCTTTGCCCGTTTCACGGACAATTGAGATTGCCGCAAACGGCGCGATTCCAGTCATGCTGATCCTGCTTGGTTTGGAGTTGACCCGCATTCAATGGACGCATAGTTTCCGCGCGCTGGGGTTGGGTGTGCTAACCAAGCTTTTACTCGCTCCATTGGTTGGATTATTGCTTGCAAGCCTGTTTGGATTGGAACATACCGCGCAACAGGGCGGCGTGCTGGAAGCCTCGATGCCTGCAGCAGTGGCAACCACCGTAGTTGCAACTGAATATAAGCTGGAACCGTCGCTCGTGACGGCAATTGTCTTTTTGGGAACGGTGTTGAGCCCACTGACTCTGACGCCGTTGATCGTTTATTTGGCGAGGTAATGTAATGTCGAATCCGCGCAAGTTGGTTTTCAGGATAGTAATGATCCTCTTGATGGTTGTTTCCATTCCATTGAGCACGAATCAGGCTCAGGGTGAGATCAAGGTGGAAAATGCCACGGTGGCTGTTAGTTTTGGAAAGTCCATCACATTTGCGGCGAAGATCAAATCCCCACTCCCTATCAAACAGGCTTCGCTTCTTTTTCGCGGTGTGAACGAGACTGATACTCGTGTGGAGACCGTGCAGGTGGCTGAGGACGGCTCAGTGAGTTTTACTTACGATGCTTCGTTGAATATGTTTCCGCCGTTCAGCCAGATCGTATTTTGGTTTCAAGTCACTCTTGCAGATGATAAAACTTATACGAGTGAACCAATCACGTCCCCATATAACGACAATCGTTTTCCGTGGCGTAAGATGACCAGAAGCAGTGTGACTGTATATTGGTATGCGGGAGACGATACCTTTGGCGCCGCCGCATTGGACGCGGCCGCTCAAGGGATGCTCGCAATCGATGAATTTATTCCGATCTCGCAGACCGATCCTGTCGATATTTATATTTATTCCAATATATCCGACCTGCAAACCACATTAATGCTTGGCGGCGAGGAGTGGGTTGGTGGATCTGCCAGCCCCAAACTTGGGGTGGTGCTGGTTGCTGTTGCCCCAGGTGCCAGCCAATCCATCGAGATGGAAAGGGAAATTCCGCACGAACTGACGCATGTAATGTTATACCGTTCACTTGGAAGTAAATATGAAGGTCAGCCCATCTGGCTGCTTGAAGGCATTGCTACGATGATGGAACTTTCGCCAAACCCAGATTACGCGCGAGCATTGGAAATTGCCAGTCAGAACAATTCCCTGCTTGCGCTTGATGACTTGTGTGTTTCCTTCCCAGCGGATGCCGGCAATGCTTTTTTGGCATATGCCCAATCACAATCATTTGTGACCTATATCCGTGAGACCTATGGTATAGCTGGCTTGGGACGATTGACCAATGCCTATGGTGACGGTTTCTCCTGTGAACTTGGTGCAACGAATGCGCTTGGCACCCCTCTCAGTCAACTGGATTCGCGCTGGCGTGAAAGTGTATTGGGACAAAATGCTGCCGGCGTGGCTGCTCGTAATCTATTACCTTTTATCCTATTAATGATGTTGGTGCTAGTCGTGCCAATTTGGGGGGCAATTGACATGCTGCATAAAAGGAGGAAACGTGCAATCCAGTCAAAATGATTTATTTCGCGTGCACGTCTGGGTTAAGGGACGGGTGCAGGGCGTAGGTTTTAGGGCGCACGTGGAATATCACGCGTTGCAATTTGGGGTTTTGGGTTGGGTTCGTAATATTGGCTGGAACTCTGTTGAGGCAGTCGCTGAAGGCAGCCGGGAACAGGTTGAGCAGTTTATTGAGATGATGAAAACAGGTCCGCATACCTCGCGGGTGGATGAAGTGCGGGTGGAGTATGAACCTACGACAGGAAGATTGGACGGGTTTAGCGTAAAACATAGCATATGACTTTTGGCATGCAATTTCATACAAACCCCAATCCTCTTTCCTTCAAGGAAACCCACCTGCCCTGACCGATGACCATATGATCAAGAACATCAACATCCAATAATTTTCCTGCCTGAACGATTGCGCGGGTTACAGCCACATCATCAGGACTGGGGGTTGGGTCGCCGCTTGGGTGGTTGTGTACAACAATGATGGCAGATGCGTTCGTACGGATGGCGTCCTTGAATAATTCGCCCACTCGTACCTGCGAAGAATTAACCGAGCCTTTATAAACTTCCACTGTTTCCAGAACGTGATTCCTTCTATCCAATAGTATTACACGTAAATGTTCCTGCTCCAATGCAGACATTTCATATTGTACGAGCGCTGCCGCATCTGACGGGCTATTGATGGATGCGCGTTCTTCAGGTGATTCAAGCGGCAGCCTTCTGCCCAATTCAATGGCAGCTTTGATCTGTGCGGCTTTGGCTTCACCGATGGCGTGTTGCTCCATCAATTCTTTAATAGGGGCGCGATGCAAACCAAGTAATCCGCCAAATTTATTTAAAAGGCGCTGGCCGACTTCCACGGCATTTTCTCCAACCACGCCCACACGCAGCAGGATGGCGATCAACTCGGCATTGGTCAAGGCTTGTGGACCAAGCGCAGCCAGCCTTTCGCGCGGACGGTCTGATTCCTGCAGGTCTGCGATTCGATAGATGGGTTTAAGATTGATTTCGGTCATTCGTGTCTCATTTGGTTGGTGTAATTGTACGTTAAAAATAGTGCAGAAGACAGTATCGATACAAAATTTTCTGTCTTCTATGATTGTTCGATGACCTTATCCGCCTCTGGGACGGCTTGGCATTCCTGCCGGCCGTGTTCCCAGGGAACCTTCGAATTGCGTAAGATTACCGCGTGCCTGGGGCATTTGGCCACGGGCAAATTGAGTCGTGATCTCGTCGAACTTGCCAGAGAACTGGGTGAGGTCAATATCAGCCCTGCCTGCACCGAGTCCGCCGCCACCTGCTCCGCCAAATTGCTGTATTCCTGCCTGGGCATTTTTACCGAGTTGGGTCAGGTTAGTCAATTCGTCGCGGCTGAGTTTATTGTCGCCCATGGCGGTGTTTGCAAAATCCACAAACTCGAATGAAGACTTCAAGGCGCTGATTTTGTCTGTGGGAATGTTATTAGCTTGGATTTGAGAGAGCTGGTCTACACGACCTTGTTGTTCCGTCTGCAAAACAGAGATCATGTCTTGAGCCTGAGTTTGCAACTCCTGGGCTTTGGTCTGCGCCTGCTGTGCGGCAGCTTCCAACTGCGCGATGGATTCCTCGGCAACTGCCAATCCCTGCTGGAGGCTTGTGTTGATCTGTTGCAAGGATGAGTCAATGGAAGTGAGCGTGTCATTCAATTGAGCGACCTCTGCTTCGATGGCATTCAACTCTGTGATCATATCTGTTGCAAGGTCAGAATATAGTGTGTAATATTCCGCCATTAATTCTTCGGCATATTCCACATAGTAATCGGCATAGTAATAGTATTCGTAGACGTATGTAACCTCCTCGGTGGTTACAGCATCATCAGAGGTGGTGTAGGTTACGGCTGTTGCTGCCTGTTCGGTTGCGGTGATGGCTTGTGCTACGGCATCGTCAATCAGTGCTGCGAGTTCCTCTTCGGTTAGGTTGATGTATTCCACTGTGATACCAGGTGTTGGCGTGGCAGGCGGAATGGGTGTGGTGGCAAGCGTGGGCGGAATGGATGTCAGTGCGGTGGAGTTTACCGTCGCCTGTACGAGTGACTGTGCCTGTTGTGTTCCAGCTATGGCAGTGCTCACAACATCAGGTGAAGCAGTCGACGGGGCTTGGGCTCCACAAGCAAGGATCATACCTGCCAGTACCAATGCGCTTATAACAGTTCGTAGATTGGATTTCATTTTTTTTTGTTCCTCCATGATTGAATAATTATTTATTTTAATCTCTTTACTTTTTTACTCACAACAATCATACATCGCGCCTGCCCACAATCAACTTTACATTTTTGTTTGTACGCAAGGTGACGCCTGGTGTAGGCGTGGCGGGTTCCACTTGAGTAGGTGACACGTTCCAGCGGCGGGCAATCATCGTCAAAATTACGATCACTTCTGTCATCGCGAGATGCTCGGCGTTGCATGTGCGGCTGCCTCCGCCGAAGGGGAAGAAAGCATACCGGGGAAGTTTTTCCAGGTTTTCCCATCTTTCGGGCAGGAACTGGTATGGGGCATCGTAAAATCGCGCGTCGTGATGGGTCACCCATTGACTGACTATCACTGTCGAATTTTTTGGGATGTGTTGTCCGCCAATTTCACAATCCTTCAATGCTTGCCTGCCAATTGCCCACACGGGTGGTCGCATCCGCAGAGTCTCTTTGACGACCCTATTGGTATACGGCAGGTTTTGTATTTCTTCCATTGTCGGGAACCGATTGCCGATTACGCGATCTGTTTCGGCTTGTAATTTTTCTTGAACCTGAGGATGGTGCGCGAGCATATCCCAACACCATGTTAAAAGAAGAGCGGTCTTCTCATGACCTGCTAGTAAAAAGGTCAGTGCGTAGGCATGGATTTGCTCATTGGTAAACTGCCCGTTATTGTTCTCTTTCAGGAGGGATATCAGTATGCCCTTTCCCTCTGTTTGCGAATTCTTCAGCAGGGATTCGGCCACCTGGTGTAAATCTGCACGCGCCTGTATGAATTTGGGGAATAGCTTGTGTACCGTATTTGGAAGTGGAGCCAGCGGAAAAAGACGTGTCAGCGTTGGCATGGATTTACTAAACCGTTCCAGAGTCCCTTCGGTCACACAGCCGAAGAATAACCATAGCGAAATATACAACGTCAGGCGAATCATCTCAGTTGATACATCCACGCGAGCGCCGGTCTGCCATTTTGAAACATGCGCGAATGTGTTTTCGTTTATCGCAGGCAGGTATTCTTCCATGCGTTGACGATGAAATGCGGATTGGAAAATCCTGTGTTGTGCAAGATTTTCCTTGCCTTCGCTGGTGAGCAAACCTTCGCCAAGAATGATCTGCGTATGCTGCTCACTCGTTCTTTTGATAAAGTTTTCCTGCTGCTTTACCAACACCTGCTCAATGAACTCAGGATGATTTAGCAGAAACAACTCTTGTCTGCAAAGCTTGACCCGCGCAATATCACCCTTCTCACACGCAAGTTCGGTCAACGTATGAAGCGGATCGTGGAGCATATTCCACATAAAACCAAGTGCGGCAATTTTATTTTGAGGTTGGGTGAGAACTAAATTTGTTTTCATTGGTTATCTCATTTTCGATAGCCAAAGGATACTCGTGCCGTTGGATTATGTCTGCCTGCGTGGGTGGGGAATTGCCTCCCCACTTTGGTGGGTGGTTTTTTGTAAAAATAAAGAGCGCCTGGTAATGGATCGTTGTTTATTGTGTAATCGCCGGTGGACGAATTTCACGGTCAACCTGTTTGCCAGGGTGATCTTCACATGGTCAAGGTCAAGTTGGATTTTCAGCGCCATCCAGAATCGGGGGGGATTTTCCAAAACCGTGCAAGTAACAAGTCAGTATTTGCGGTGTTGGAACGCTTGCCAAACATTGTTTCATGGATATGGCGCGCTTTCACACCCATTCCAATGTAAGGATGAGCAAAGACATTTACAATTCCCCAGGTTTCACCAACCCAAAGCGGACAGCCATCAGTGCAGCTTGGGTTCTATCTTTCACACCCAGTTTTACGAACATATCACTCACGTAGCCCTTCACCGTCATCTCAGTCAGAATCAATTGCGAGGCAATTTCTTTATTGCTCATGCCTCTTGCAAGCAATTTTAAAATAGCGCACTCGCGTTCGGTCAATGATTCAAACGGGTCTTGGGGCATCGGCGCGTGTAACATCAGCCTGCGCGCGATGTCTGGATGCAATTGTGGTTTGCCCTTTGCTACACCGCGAATGGCGGATACCAGGTCGTCGCCGTTCATTTCCTTCAGCAGGAATCCGCTTGCGCCTGCGCGTAATGCCGAGTAAACATGCGCGTCATCGCTAAATGTGGTCAGTATCAATACTGGCAGAGCAGGAAACTCCACCCGCAATTGTTTGAGCGCATCCAGGCCGTCCATGCTGGGCATTTGCATATCCAATAGAATGACATCAGGATGATGTTTTTGGATTAACGCCATAACTTGTGTGCCATTGCTGGCTTCATCGACCACGCACATATCATTTTCTGCGTCGATTGTCATTCGCAATCCGCGCCGCACAATTTGATGATCATCTGCGATTATTATTTTTAGCATCATAACCTCGGCAAGGGTAAATTAATGGAGAGCATCGTGCCAACCCCAATTTTTGAATCGATTTGAAAGTCGCCACCCAGGGCAAGCACTCGTTCGCGCATTCCACGCAAACCGTAATGTCCCATCAGAGTGGCACTCGCGTCAAAACCAGTGCCGCCATCTCTTATCATTATGCGCAGCATTGCGTCCTTTTTCACTTCAATTGTCGCTGTCCGGCTTTTACTATGTTTGATCACATTTTGCAATGCCTCACGTAATGTCCATAATGTCTCCTCTGCAATTGGTTTTGGGAGAATGACTTCATCGGGTATATCCAATAAGATGGTTAAGAGCTGTCCCCCTTCGGGTCCGCTGCGGCGGGACAGCACTTCGCATAACTCATGAACCGCTTCAGAGAAATCCACATTTGACTCGCCATTGGCATTTCGGAGTTGATCCAACAATAGGCGCATTTCTTTCAGAATATCTCCCGCCATGTTTTCCAGTTCTGTGATTTGGTTTTTGAACGAGGCCGGTGCAGAGGTTTTCAGGCTGCGTGCCATCAGGCTCATGCCGAAAATGCTTTGTGTTACCGAGTCGTGCAAGTCGCGTGCAATGCGCTGGCGTTCTTCATACGCCGCAATGGATATTTGATTTGTGATGGTTTGTGCAGTTTGTTCCCTGACTCGCACTTCAAGATTTTGATTTAATTCATACAGTGACTCATACGCATTCGAATATGCCAGAGCCAACGCGGCCTGCCCCATTAAGGTGCTCAAGTGATTCCGCTCATCCGAGTCGTAGACAGGTCCCGCATGGCGCGCTCCCAGCCAGTATCCGCCCACTGAAACGCTGCCCGCCACGAGGCGCGTGTTCCAGGCGGGGATTAGATTCGCAGGTGGTACATCAGGTTCGGGAAATAACTTCAGCGCACCCCATTCCGCTCCAATTTGATCTGGAAAAACGTCATTCAGTAAATGAATAATTTCTTCGCGGCGGTTTGCCCGTCCCAGCAAAACCTGCATGGATTGGATCGTGGCTTGGAATTTTTGTCTGTCGGGGTATAAGACTTTTTCTAGCAACGTCTGAATTAATTTTCGAGTTGGTTCAAAGAGCAGGGCAGATATAAATAGGCTAACCACTGATGCCAGTGGACGTGACATGGTTGAATCTGCATAAAGGGAAGTTATGCTAGTGGCCAGAAACAGGTAGAGGGTTATGAAAATAAGCGAGGCTGCCCCATAAACCAGGGTTCGTCTGAGGATTCGGTCTATTCCAAATAAGTCGTGTCGTAATATGGCATAAGCAATCCCGATGGGTATAAAAAGTTGAAAGATGAGTAAAAGGTCATAAGGAAAAATATCCAGCTCGAGTGCAAGCGTCAATGGACGGAACCAAAGCGGTATTTCGGCGAGGAGCATGCTGAACATAATCAGACGCGCGCGCTGTGCATCGGATTGCCGTTCAGGATTTGTGTCACGTGCAACTATAAAGAAATTCCGAATAAAGAAAAAGATAACAAGGCTGAACCAAAGAAAAAGAAAAGTAATTGTGAGGAGCCATTGCCATGGAGTCGAACTAAATAGAAAAGCAATGAGTAAGAATATGGAAAGCAAATAGCCAGAAAGGATGGCTCGCGTGGATATGTCCATAGTCCGAGGAAAACGCGCGCTGACATGCACAGCCAATGGGAGGAGAATTGCGGCATTTATCAAGCGTAAAAATAAATGTGAGTCGATGGATTTATAAAGTGAATTGCCTGGCTGTAGAGATGGAAGGTCGCTTAATTCGAACGGCACAAGCAGGAAGAAGGCATAAATGGCTGCAAAACATGCAATCAGCGTATGGCTGGGTTGAGGTTTAATCAATGCTGGCAGTAGACCTGTCAATAACATGAGTGTTGCCACCGATGCTTTGTGCTTTTTCAGCCAAGCCAACTGCAAGCAATTCGATTGTTATCACAAAAATGATCGGGAGGAATAATTGAGAATTCTTTTTCATCCTGTATGAATTGTAATCCGGTATTAAAAGAATAGAAGGATGAACCTGCTAGATTCATCCTTCATCCCATGCTGTCAACCTGTTATCCGACGTAATCGCACCACTGCTCATACTTCTCGATCTTACCTCGAATTGCATCGTGATAGATTTCCTGGATCTTGCCGGTCACAGGACCTGTCACGCCTGCGCCGATCTTACGGTAGTCGATCTCACTCAGACCAATCATCTCTGCCGCCGTGCCACAGACAAAGACTTCGTCTGCAATGTATAACTGGTCGCGAGAGATGGGTTGTTCCAAAATCCTGTAACCCAAGTCCTGCGCGATGGTGTGAATCGAGTGACGGGTGATGCCTTCCAGAACAGGCGCGGTGGATGGTGTAATGATCTTGCCGTGCCGCACCACAAATAGATTCTCGCCCGTACATTCGGCGACGTACCCCTGGGGGTCTAGCATGATCGCTTCTTCAAACCCCAAGCGCATAGACTCGGTTTTGGCGAGGAAGCTGTTGGCGTAGTTGCCTGAGACCTTTGCCTTGGTCATTGTCACATTCGGGTGGTGACGGGTGTATGAGGAAATGTTGGCGCGGATGCCCTTAGCCCGCGCCTCTTCGCCAAGATAGTTTCCCCACTCCCAGGTGGCAATCGCCAATGAGGCTTTTCCACCGTCCACCGTCAAGTTCCAGCCACCGCCGTCGAGATAGATCACAGGGCGTATGTAGCAATCCTTGAACCCGTTGGCGCGCACTGTATCCTTGACTGCTTTAACAATTTGGTCCAACGTAAATGGGATATCGCGAAAGCCAAAAATATGTGCAGAGTCAAGTAAACGTTCCATATGCTCCCGCAGACGAAACACTGCAGGGCCTTTTGGCGTATCATACGCGCGGATGCCCTCAAATACAGCTGCACCATAATGCAAAGCGGGCGTCAGAAAATGCAGCGTCGCTTTTTCGAACGGCACCAGCTCGCCGTTCATCCATATGAATTTCGATTCCATGCCCATGATAAGTTCTCCTTATGATTTTATAGGGACGGAGCAGCGCTCTGTTCCTGTGTGATTAAAAATTCTTTATAATTTCATCAGCCATTTGGCGGGTAGATAATTGACCACCTATGTCGGCTGTACGTGCGCCGTTGGTGATGGTTGTATCCACGGCTTTTTCGATGGCAGCGGCTTCGGCTTCCATACCAAAGGAATGGCGCAGCATCATGGCGGACGAGAGAATAGTTCCTGTCGGATTTGCTATTCCCTTGCCTGCGATGTCTGGTGCGGACCCATGAATTGGTTCATACAACCCGGCACCTGATGCGCCCAAACTGGCAGAAGGCAGCATCCCCATCGAACCAGCAAGGACAGAAGCTTCATCTGTCAGAATATCGCCGAACATGTTCTCAGTAACCACCACATCCATCCATACGGGACCAGTTATCAGCCGCATGGATGCAGTATCCACCAGCATATGATCCAATTCCACATCAGCATTTTCCGCTCCAACTTTGGTCGCAATCTGGCGCCATAGTCGTGAAGACTCCAAAACGTTGGCTTTGTCCACGGAGGTTACTTTCTTTTTGCGTCCTTTTGCAAGTTTGAATGCCAGGTCCATTACGCGGCGAATTTCGTAGTCATAGTATTCCAACGTATCCACAGCTCGTTCACGCCCGTCTTTGTTGTCGCGACCTTTTGGCCAGCCGAAGTAAAGACCGCCTGTGAGTTCACGCACTACGAGAATATCCACGCCTTGCAATTTCTCAGGCTTGAGCGGTGACCATTCCATCAGGGAAGGGTGAACCTTGACGGGGCGCAGGTTGGCGAACACACCGAGACCCTTTCTCAGGGCGAGCAATCCGCGCTCGGGACGGTCTTTGGCAGAAGGATTATCCCATTTTGGTCCACCCACTGCACCGAGTAAAACTGCATCTGCAGACTGGCAGTCGGCGAGTGTCTCATCGGTAAGGGACGAACCATATTTATCAATCGAACAGCCGCCCATCAGGCGTTCCTTGTATTCAAAGGTGTGATTATATTTACTGGCAATGTAGTCCAATATGCGCACGGCTTCCGCAACCACTTCAGGTCCAATACCGTCGCCAGGGAGGAGGGTGATTTTAAAATTCATAAATTTTCCTTATTAACACTGAGCGAAGGAATTCAGCTCAGTAGTCGAGTTACAAGTATTTTGTAAACCTTGTTTTTGTTCGCAACCTGTCTGTCGACTGGGTGTATCACAGAATGTGTTTCCACCTTCGTTCAAGGTAAAGAAATTAGTGGGCCACCATCAAACCATACTCCACCGAATCAGCCAGTGCCCGCCAGCTTGCTTCAATAATATTTGATCCGGCTCCGACGGTGCTCCATCGGCTGGTATCGTTGCGTGTATCAATTAATACCCGGGTGATGGCTTCGGTACCGTGATCTGAATCCAAAATACGAACTTTGTAATCAGACAAATTGAAGCGGGAAATCTGTGGGTAGTAACCGATTAGCGCCTTTCGCAAAGCAAGGTCAAGTGCATTGACCGGACCATTGCCCTCGGCGGCGGTGTGCAGCACTTCGCCTTTTACACGCACCTTGACCATCGCTTCTGCAAAGATGCCTCGCTTGTCGCGGTGTTCGACATTGACAAAAAAGTCAATCAACTCAAATGGTGGTTTATAGCCAAATTCCTGCCGCTTTAACATCATAGCAACGGAGGCTTCGGCGGCTTCGAAGGAGAACCCCCGTGCTTCCAATTCCTTAATTTCGTTGAGAACAGGGACTACTTCCGCCCCTTCAACTTCCACGCCGTGTTCCTCGGCTTTGCTCAACAAGTTGCCACGTCCCGATAAATCCGAGACCACCACGCGCATTTTATTCCCCACAAGTGCAGGGTCCACATGCTGATAGGATTGCGAGCTGCGCCGCATTGCGGCGACATGCACACCGCCTTTGTGTGCGAAGGCAGACTTGCCAACGAACGGCAGATGCTCGTCCGGAGTGAGATTTGCCACTTCCACAACGAAATGAGACAAATCATATAAATACTTAATATTTCCTTTGGGCAGGCATTGATAGCCCATCTTGAGTTCAAGATTGGCGATGACCGAGACGAGATTTACATTGCCACAACGTTCGCCGACTCCGTTAATGGTGCCCTGTACTTGAACTGCGCCTTCGCGCACAGCCGTCAGTGAATTAATGACAGCTAATTCGCCGTCGTTGTGAGAGTGGATTCCAATGGGGTGGTTGATGGGTTTGATCTCGCGCATGATGCGTTCGATTTCCCAGGGGAATGTGCCGCCATTGGTGTCACATAGGACAACCATCTCCGCACCACCGCGAATTGCAGCGTGAAGCGTTTCGATGGCATATGCCGAATCTGCCTTGTAGCCGTCAAAGAAATGCTCGGCATCGTATAGAACGCGCTTGCCGTTGGCCTTAAGATACGCAACCGAATCTTCAATGATACGCAAGTTATCTTCGTTGGTGGTCTGCAAGACTTCTTTTACGTGAAGGGTCCAGGTCTTACCGAAGATCGTACAGACGGGTGTGTGTGAATCAAGCAGAGCTTTGATGTTGCCGTCGTCTTCGGGTCCACCTTTTACACGGCAGGTGGAGCCAAATGCTGCAATGAGCGCATTCTTCCATTCCGTATCACAGGCGCGCTCAAAGAATTCAACATCTTTTGGATTTGAACCGGGCCAGCCGCCTTCGATGAATGCCACGCCGAAAGTATCCAGCCTCTGTGCCACGCGCACTTTGTCGTTGGCAGAAAGTGTAAAACCTTCAGATTGTGTGCCGTCGCGGAGAGTTGTGTCGTAGATTTGGATTTTTTGCATACTTTTTCCTGTTACGCTTGTGCCTCAAATGCAGCGATTTCTTTTTCAAAGCCCAGGATGTACCCAAGTTCATCCACACCGTTAAGCAGACATGTCTTGTTGAACGGGTCAATCGGGAAGGTGACTGATCCTCCGGGAAAGGATAAGGTCTGCTTTGCAAGATCAACCGTCAGCTCGGCGCGTGGGGCTTCCTCTACCAGGTCAAAGAGCATCTTGTGAGTTGTGTCATCCACGATGATGGGAATCAATCCATTCTTTAAAGAATTGTTGCGGAAGATGTCTGCAAAGGAGGTGGAAATGACGGCGCGGAAGCCATAGCTGGTAAGCGCCCAGGGAGCGTGCTCACGGCTGGATCCACAGCCGAAGTTATCGCCCGCGAGCAGGATTTTGCACCCCGCAGATTCTGGCTTGTTGATGATGAAATCCGCTTTTATGGAGTGATCGTCGTTGTAGCGCCAGTTGAAGAACAGAGCATCGGCGAGATTGTTCTTGTCTGTGACTTTCAAGAATTGAGCGGGGATGATCTGATCCGTATCAATGTCGTTGACGGGAAGAGGCATGACGCGAGATGTTAGTGTTGTGAAATTTGCCATTGGAGTTCCAAGTTTAAAATGAGAATTGCAGAATAAAGGATGGATATATTTTTTCATCTTTCTGCATTAAGAAATTGTTCGTGGGTCAGTGATGACGCCATGAATGGCAGTTGCTGCCGCAGTGACAGGACTTGCGAGGAACGTGCGTCCGCCCTTGCCTTGGCGTCCTTCAAAGTTGCGGTTGCTGGTGGAGACGGCGTATTGACCCGGCAATAAATTATCACCGTTCATCGCAATACATAGACTGCAGCCCGCTTCACGCCATTCGGCGCCAGCTTCTTTGAAAATTTTGTCCAAGCCTTCCTGTTCGGCCTGCTTCTTGACATCCTGTGAACCGGGGACAACCATCACGCGCGTGGATTCAGAAACCTTGCGACCTTTAAGCATGGCTGCGGCAAGGCGCAAATCGGAGATGCGCGAGTTGGTACAGCTGCCAATGAAGACTACATCCACTTTTTGACCGAGCAAGGATTGACCAGGCTGCAAGCCCATATAGTTGAGGGCTTTCTCAAGTGCGGCTTTTTGCGAAGGTTCGCTAAATGACTCGGCAGTGGGAACGCGGTCTGTGATTTTCATGCCCATGCCGGGGTTGGTGCCGTAGGTAATCATTGGCTCCATCTCGGAGGCGTTGAGCGTGATGGACTTGTCGTAGACAGCGCCTTCGTCGCTGGGCAGGGCCTTCCAATTGGCAACAGCTTTGTCCCAATCTGCGCCTTGTGGGGCAAACTCGCGTCCTTTAAGATATTCGAAAGTGGTTTCGTCGGGGGCGATCATGCCTGCGCGCGCGCCGCCCTCGATCGACATATTGCAGATGGTCATGCGCTGTTCCATCGTTAAGCTGCGGATGGCTTCTCCAGTAAATTCAAAGACATGGCCAGTCCCACCGCCGACGCCGATTTTGGCAATCAGGGCGAGAATTATGTCTTTGGCTGAGACTCCAGCGGCGAGTTTCCCTTCCACGCGGACTTCGTAAGTCTTGGGTTTCTTCTGCAGGAGGCATTGCGTGGCGAGGACATGCTCCACCTCGGATGTACCGATGCCGAAGGCGAGTGCACCGAACGCGCCGTGCGTGGCGGTGTGGCTGTCGCCACAGACGATGGTCATACCCGGCTGGGTGCGCCCCAGTTCGGGTCCAATGACATGGACGATGCCGCGGTGCGGACTGGTCATGCCGTGCAAAGTAATCCCAAATTCTGCGGCATTAGTTTCCATCTGTTTTATCTGTGCTGCAGCCATCGCATCTGTAATCGGGACATCAATCGGCGTGGTTGGGATGGAATGATCCATCGTTGCAAGGGTTTTGTCAGGGCGTCGGACTTTTAATCCGCGCTCGCGCAGGCCTGTGAAGGCTTGGGGCGAGGTGACCTCATGCACGAGGTGCAGGTCAATGTAGAGGACAGCAGGGGACTCAGGTTGTTCTGCAACAACGTGAGAGTCCCAGATTTTTTGAAGTAGAGTTTTTGGCATAGGATTATCAGTGAACAGGTATTATGTGGAACTTGTTGTATGTTCCGTGCCGCCTGTATCCGAGTCTATTTGTCTACCTGTGTATCTGAATCTGACTCTTCGGACAGATCGACACTGGTGCTGCTCTGTGACGCGGAAAGGAATACACTTGTATCCCAGCCAGAGGGGATGGTTTGTGGCTGGGGGAATGGGTTATAGGCTGAATTGTGGACGGTATCCTGGTTTTCATCTTTTGTATTCATGGTTTTCTCCTTATGATTTTATGTCTTTGCGGCTGATCAATCTCATATTTTAGGAAGATTGATTCACTAATGAGCAACCTGCAATGACACGCTATTTATGCAACACGCAAAAAATCGGTTTATACGGATTGCCTGCCTTCAGTTTCTGCAACAATTAATTTGTTCAAGGCATTGATATACGCCTTTGCACTAGCGACAATAATATCGGTATCTGCTCCGTGACCACCAAAAACGCGGGCATAGATTGCTTCTGACTGTGCGTCCATCGTCTGCTGTCCGTTCTCGCTTCGTACTCGGACGGTGACTTCGCCAAGCGCATCAATGCCTTCGGTGACGGCATGAATATTGAACTCTAGTAGTTTGCACGGTGTCTGGATAATGGCATCAATGGCTTTGTAGGTCGCGTCCACCGGGCCAGTGCCCATCGAGGCGAAATCGTGAATTATCTGGTCAGGTCCACGTAGACGGACTGTGGCAGTGGGCATTCCGAGTGTGCCGCAGGAAACCTGCAAGCCTTCGAGATGAAAAACATCGCGGGGACCGTAGAACTCGTCGGCGATCAGCGCTTCGAGGTCGGCATCGGTGATGACCTTCTTGCGGTCTGCCAATTCCTTGAAACGCGCAAAGGCTTTGTTGAGCTCTTCATCGTCAAGTGAATATCCCATCGAAGCCAGCCGCGCACGCAAGGCAGCGCGTCCTGAATGTTTGCCCATCACCAGCGTGGTTTGATTTACGCCCACGTCTTCGGGGCGCATGATTTCATAGGTCGTCTGATGCTTTAACATTCCATCTTGATGAATGCCAGCTTCATGCGCAAACGCATTTGCTCCGACGATGGCTTTGTTGGGCTGGACAACAATGCCGGTGTAATTGCTAACCAACCTGCTGACACGCGTAAATTGCTGGGTATCGATTCCTGTTTCCAAACCGAAGACGGGATGGCGGGTTTTGAGCGTCATTACCACTTCTTCCATCGAGGTGTTTCCCGCGCGTTCGCCAATGCCGTTGATGGTCACTTCAGCCTGGCGCGCGCCTGCCTGGATTCCAGCCAGCGCGTTGGCGGTTGCCAATCCCAGGTCATCGTGGGTATGTACCGAGATTGTGATGCCTTCATGCATCCCAGGTGTATTCTTGATGATGCCTTCGATCAGTTTATAGAATTCATCAGGCGTGGTATATCCGACGGTATCGGGGATGTTGAGCGTGGTCGCACCTGCTTTGATGGCTTCGCCCAAAACGATATATAAAAATTCAGGATCGGAGCGTCCCGCATCTTCGGGGCTGAATTCGATGTCGGTGCAAAGCGAATGAGCATACGTGACCATCTCTGAAACACGCTGCACCACTTCCTCTGGATCCATTTTGAGTTTGTGTTTCATGTGAATTGACGATGTAGCGAGGAATGTATGGATACGCGGTTTCTGCGCGCCTTTGACTGCTTCCCAGGCTTTATCGATATCGGACTTATTCGCCCGTGCCAGACCTGCGATGATCGGGACTTTAAATTCGGGCTGACCCTTGGGCGAGTTGCCTACTTCGAGCGCTATTCGTCGGACGGCTTCCAGATCATCGGGCGAAGCGGCAGGAAAGCCTGCTTCGATAATATCCACGCCCATTCGTGCCAGTGAACGCGCAACCTCCAATTTTTCAGCGGAGGTCATTGTCGCGCCAGGCGACTGTTCACCGTCGCGTAAAGTTGTATCAAAAATTTTTACATAATTTGTCATGCGAACTCCTGCATAAAGGTCATATGTCACTGATGGTGAAAAATGTGCCAATCACATTTTTTTTATTTCTTCCAATTCTCGGGGCGCAATGAACGTACCGCTGCGCCAGCCTGCCACATTTCAGAATCATGGAAAGCGCTGAGCTCCTTTTCAAGCTGTGCACGGTAATCATCACGGCTGTTGGCTTCGAGGGTGATGCGCGCTTCGTTGCCTGTGATCACAGATTCGTAGAGCGCATCAAATACAGGAGCCACCGCATCGCGGAAGCGGGGGTGCCAGTCGAGCGCACCACGCTGGGCGGTGGTGGAGCAATTGGCATACATGAAGTCCATGCCGTTTTCCCCGACAAGACGGATAAGTGACTGGGTGAGTTCTTCGACAGTTTCGTTAAAGGCTTCTGAGGGGGAATGTCCATGCTTGCGGAGAACGTTGTACTGTGCTTCCATGACGCCGGACAATGCGCCGATGAGGATACCGCGTTCGCCTGTCAAATCACTGTACACTTCATTCTTGAAGGTGGTTGGGAATAAATATCCCGCGCCAATGGCAATACCCAGGGCGATGGCGCGTTCGTTTGCGCGTCCTGTGTGGTCCTGGTGAACGGCGTAACTGGCATTGATCCCGCTGCCTGCGAGGAAGTTACGCCGTACGCTGGTTCCTGAACCCTTCGGCGCGACCAAAGCCACATCCACATGCGGGGGGGGGACCACACCTGTATCATCCTTATAAGTGACGGAGAAGCCATGTGAGAAATACAGCATATCACCTTCATTCAGACATTCCACAAGTTTAGGCCACTGCGAACGTTGACCCGCGTCAGATAATAAATATTGAATGACCGTTCCCTTTTCTGCAGCTTCTTCCACATTGAATAATGTTTTGCCTGGAATCCAGCCATCTGTGACAGCCTTGTCCCAATTTTTTGTGCCTTCGCGCTGCCCGACGATCACATTTATGCCGTTGTCGCGCATATTCATTGCCTGCGCAGGACCTTGCACACCGTAGCCAAGCACAGCCACCACTTCATTTTTCAATACCTCACGCGCCTTCTCAAGCGGAAATTCCTCACGGGTTACAACATCTTCAACTGTGCCGCCAAAATTAATTTTTGCCATGGTAATAATTCTCCTAGTTTTGATTTATTGTAAAAAGATATATAAATACACACGTACACAAGTTACAGGATCTTGTTGCTTTATTGCTCCTTCTCCTAGGGTGCCATCTCTGCCATTTCAGATAAATCCTCGAAGCGGTTGCCGTTCACGCCAGGCATACGGCGTACGCCGTCGGTGACGCCGCGAGTCATGGAAACCTGCCCCGTGCGTACCATTTCAACAATCCCAAGTGGACGCAACAACTCAATCATGCCTTCGATCTTGTCCTCGGTGCCCGTGATTTCCACAATTAGAGAATCAGCTGCCACATCCACGATGCGGGCACGAAAGATTTCAGCCAGGCTGTTCACTTCCGCCCGTTTGTCAGGACCAACCATCACTTTGATCAAAGCCAGGTCGCGGGTCACGGAAGGTTGGTGGGTGACATCCTGCACATCAATTACGTTGACCAATTTGTACAGATTCGCTTCGATTTTGTGCGCGTCCATGTCGCCGTTGGGACAATCCACCACCACAGTCATTCGTGAGATGTCGGGTTTTTCAGTGCGCCCCACTGCCAGTGACTCAATATTAAAATTACGGCGGCGAAACAAAGATGCCACGCGGTTCAATACACCAGGTTTGTTTTCAACCAATGCAATAAAGGTGTAGTTCATTTATTTCTCCTTTTGTCCTTACCCAATCTTATCCAGTTGAAGGGAAACTCCTTTCCCTGCGGTGGAATGGCCGGGTTTGAGGGAATTTTTACGATTTCAAAGGTCTCTGTATCATCTGATCCAGAGCTGCGCCTGCGGGAACCATTGGGTAGACTGCCTCTTCCTGCTCCACGCGGAATTCGATTACGGTTGGCCCTTTGATGCTGCGCGCCCAGGCAATTGCTTCGTCAACCTCTTCCAATTTGGTGACGAGTCTGGCGGGAACATTGTGCGCTTCGGCAAGTTTCACAAAATTGGGAGAGAGCATGTTCACAGCGGAGTAGCGCTTTTCGAAGAAGAACTCCTGCCATTGGCGTACCATGCCGAGGAAACTGTTGTTCATGATGGCCACTTTAACATTCGCGTTTTCCTGTACGGCGGTCGTTAATTCAGCGGCAGTCATCTGGAATCCGCCATCGCCTGCCACAGCCCAGACTTCCTCTTCCTTGTTTGCAAACCACGCACCAATCGCAGAAGGCAAACCAAAGCCCATCGTGCCTGCCCCACCCGAAGTAAGCCAGCGGTTGGGTCTATCCAGCGCGTAATATTGAGCCGTCCACATTTGATGTTGGCCGACATCCGTGGTGACAATTGCATTGCCTCCTGTTGCCTTCCAAATATCCGCGACAAGATGTGCCACATGTAATTTACCGTCAGGGTCCCAGTTCATGATGCTGCGCGAATCACCTTCAGCTTTCCATTCGTTAATTTGTTTCTTCCATTCTTCATGATCATATTCGTCCACCATCGGAATCAAGTCAGTCAGGACGGTCTTTAAATTTCCAACCAGTGGAACATCCACTGCCACATTCTTGTGTACTTCTGACGGATCAATTTCAACATGGATTTTTTTTGCATGCGGGGCATAAGTTTTCAGCGTGCCAGTTACACGGTCATCGAAACGCATCCCAAAGGCTAGGATCAAATCCGAGTTTTGAATTGCCATGTTGGTATGGACTTCGCCGTGCATGCCCATCATGCCAAGGCTTAATTCATGCGAAGCAGGAAACGCGCCAAGCCCCAACAAGGTGCTTGCCACAGGTGTCTGTGTCTTGATGGCAAAGTTAATCAACGCCTCTTCTGCATTCGACATTAGTACGCCATGCCCGCATAAAATGATCGGGCGCTGTGACTTCTCGATCAACTTGACAGCATGTTCCAATGAGTCCTTTGGCGCATGGTCAACTGGCTGATAGCCGGGAAGTTTTACATCTGCGGGATACTTAAACTCAGCCTGTTCAACCTGCGCATTCTTGCAGATGTCAATTAGCACAGGACCTGGGCGTCCGCTGCGGGCGATGTAAAACGCCTCGCGTACAACTTCCGCGATCTCATCAGCTCGTGTTATGAGATAATTGTGCTTTGTGATCGGTAATGTAATGCCCGTCACATCCACTTCCTGAAAGGCGTCACCCCCTATCAAGTGCGCAGCAACCTGTCCTGTAACAAATACTACAGGGACTGAATCCATCATTGCCGTGGCAATGCCCGTGATCAAGTTTGTAGCGCCAGGTCCAGAAGTCGCAAGTGCCATCCCCACCTTGCCTGAAGCACGCGCATATCCATCTGCCATGTGAGCTGCGCCTTGTTCATGCCGTACCAACACATGGTGGATAGGATAGCTCAGCATGGCATCGTAGATCGGCATGTTTGCCCCGCCGGGATATCCGAATACCACCTCCACACCTTCGCGCACCACACATTCCCATAAAATTTCTGCGCCTGTTTTTTTCATTTGCTCTCCTCTGATTTAATGTCACACCGCTACTTAAGTTCTGGTGTGCGCAAGCGTTGCGAATAAACTAATGTTGTTTGCCTGAATCAATTCCGATTTGGACAGGGGATTGTTGTGCTGCTAAGAATACATTTCACGTAATGACATTAGCTTTCCAATATTGCGCCGGTATCAGCACTTGTCACAAAATAAGAATATCGTTTTAACCACTTGGATTTGGTTTTGGATTTGAACGGTGGCAGCGCTGCAAGCCGATTTTGAATCTCGGCATCACTTAATTTGACGTTGAGACTACGTGCCGCCAAATCAATTTGGATGACATCCCCGGTTATTAGCGCCCCAATTGGCCCCCCCGCTGCTGCTTCTGGCGACACATGCCCAATGCACGCGCCGCGAGTCCCGCCGCTGAAACGGCCATCGGTGATGAGCGCCACTTTATCGCCAAGACCCTGTCCCATAATTGCAGCGGTGGGGGAAAGCATTTCCTGCATCCCAGGTCCGCCCTTGGGACCTTCGTAACGCACAACGACTACATCTCCGGCCTTAACCTTTCCCGCCAGAATTCCAATCATGGCATCGTCCTGTGATTCAAAAATCACAGCAGGACCTTCAAACTTCATCATGACTTCACTTACGCCGCCCACCTTGACGACCGAGCCTTTGGGAGCGAGATTGCCAAACAATATAGACAATCCGCCGCGTCTGGAATAGGCATTGTCGTATCTATGAATTACTTCTTCATCTTTGATTTCTGCCCCTTGGATCGATTCTCCCAAGGTTACACCGCTGACGGTGATGCGGTCAAAATGCAACATGCCTGTTCCCCTTTGGATTTCGTTCAAAATAGCGGGAATACCGCCAGCGCGATGGACATCTTCCATGTGCCATTTGCCCGAAGGACTCACTTTGCAGATGTGTGGCACTTTGTCTGCGACTGAATTGATTCTGCCTAACGGATAGTTCACATTTGCTTCATTGGCTAATGCCAGCGTGTGCAATACTGTGTTTGTTGAGCCGCCCATCGCCATATCCAGCGCAAAGGCATCATCAATTGCTTCGGCAGTGACAATGTCACGCGGCTTAATGTCGTGTTCAAGCAGGGTCATAATTTGCGTTGCAGCTTTTTTTGCCAAGGTTTCACGTTCGGGAGTCTTGGCCAGCGCAGTACCATTGAAGGGCAATGCCAGTCCGAGTACTTCCATCAGGCAATTCATCGAGTTGGCTGTGAACATGCCTGAGCATGAACCACAGGAGGGACAGGCAAATTTTTCCAAAATAGATAATCGCTTCTCGTCAATCTTTCCCGCTGAAAATGCTCCCACGCCTTCAAAAACTGAAACCAGGTCAATTGCTTCACCGTCAGGCGTTTGCCCTGCTGCCATGGGTCCGCCTGAAACAAAGATAGTGGGGATGTTCACCCGCATGGCTGCCAGCAACATGCCAGGCACAATTTTGTCGCAATTTGGGATGCAGACCATCGCATCAAATTGATGAGCTTCAATCATGGTCTCCACCGAGTCTGCTATCAATTCGCGGGAGGGCAATGAATAATTCATTCCCGCATGCCCCATTGCAATGCCATCATCCACCCCGATGGTGTTGAATTCAAACGGTACCCCGCCTGCAGCGCGGACGGCGTCTTTCACGAGTTTGCCAAATTCCTGTAAATGCACATGCCCGGGAACAATATCCACATGGGAATTAACGATGGCTATGAACGGCTTGTTGAAATCTTCTTCCTTAACACCGGTGGCACGCAACAATGCACGGTGGGGCGCTTTCTCATAACCTTTCTTGACTGTGTCTGAACGCATAATGCTCCTTTGAGACTCCCTGCCCTTGTTAGTTAGAGGAGGGACTGGGGTGAGATAATAAAAAAGAGCCGCCCGTGGTTAGGGCGGCTCTTCGTACTTACTCAGTGATTTACTTTTCTCTCACCGTTGCCATCCTAACCAAAAATTGATCCTTAATAATAAGGACCGCAAGGATGACTACAATAAGTGAGAGGACAAATAAGTATGGATTCATTGGCTTGTGATATTTCGCCCGATTATAGGCAGAAAACGAAATCCGTCAAGGTCTTGGGCTTGTGAAAATGTTAGAAAATGTCCATGGTCGTTGATGCCGAGTGCTTGAAATGCTTATAACTGGGGCAAGAAAGCAAAAATATGACTTATAGTATCTCGTCTGCTGTGATTTTATTCATTGTGAAATTATAGACACAAGGTATAATTGCGCGAAATACCATAGAAATTTACGGAGGTAGTTAAAGTGTTTCATGCGCTAGTTAGTATCAAGCAAGTTCCAGATACTACGAATATTCGTATTGACCCGGAAACGAACAACCTTATCCGGCAAGGCGTTCCCACCATTCTTAACCCGTATGATGCTCATGCAGTGGCAGCGGCAGTTGAGTGGAAGCGTAAACTCGGCGGTAAAGTAACCATCATAACGATGGGACCTCCTGCAGCAGTCACATCCCTGCGTGAATGTATTGAGATGGGTGCGGATCGAGCCATATTGATTTCAGCGCGTCAGTTCGCGGGGGCTGACACTTGGGCTACTTCATATGTGCTGGCTGAAGTGATCAATGAAATCCACTCAAAAGACCCGGTTTCGCTGGTCTTCTTCGGCAAGCAAGCTATTGACGGCGACACCGCCCAAGTGGGACCCGGAGTTGCCGTACGCATGGATCTGCCCGTTGTGAGCTACGCAGTAAAAATTCGCGAAGTGAACCTCGAAGAGCACTATGTCATCATCGAGCGCAAGACCGAAAGCCGCAACGAAGTCATCAAGACTTCACTGCCCACAGCGCTGACCTGCGAAAAAGACATTGCAGAAATCCCTTACGCCTCCCTGCCAGATCTAGTCTACTCGTTACGCTATGAGCCGGAAGTCTGGAATGCGGAAAGCCCGATTACATTTGATCCGGCGCAACTTGGTTTGAAAGGCTCCCCCACCACCGTATTCAAAACTGGTACACCTGAAAAGCACTCCGCTGGTGAAGTTTTTAAGGTGACGGAAGTTGGTTTGGATGGAGTTGTAAAGACAGCGCTCGACAAAATTTTAGCGGTCGAAGGCATGGCATCCATGTTAGGAGTGCAAAAATGAGCAGGCGTTTTTGGGTTTACATCGAACAGGAAGATGGGAAAGTCCATCCGGTATCCTGGGAATTACTCGGCGTGGCGCGTCGCTTGGCGGATGAAGTCGGCGACGATTCGATTGTCGAAGGCATCCTCGTAGGGTATCAAATGGAAGAAGCGGCTCAGGAATGCCTTCACTACGGCGCGGAAACCGTTTATGTGGTGGATGATCCCGCTTTCAAGAATTATCTTAATAAACCGTATACCGTTGCGCTGACCGCCCTGGTGAAAAAATATGAGCCGGAAGTTTTCCTGGTTGGAGCCACCACCTTGGGTCGTGATTTGGCTGGGGCAGTGGCAACCAGTGTCGGCACTGGCTTGACGGCAGACACCACCCACCTGGCAATGGGCGTGATCAAGGAAAATACCAAGAAATTGCTGCTTGCCACCCGCCCTGCTTTTGGTGGCAATGTGATTGCGACCATTGTCTGCCGCGACCACAGCCCACAGATGGCGACCGTACGCCCGCGTGTTTTCAACCCCGCGCCGCGTCAGGCAGAGGCCAAGGGTCAGATCATCCATGAAACATTTGAAATCACCCCCGATATGATCAACGCTGAAATTGTGGAATTCATCACCAATACGGCGGCGACTGTCAAACTTGAATATTCCGACATTATCGTTTCAGGTGGACGCGGGCTTGGTGGAGCAAAGGGTTTTGAGCTTATAAAACAATTAGCGGATGAACTAGGCGGTGTTGTTGGTTCCAGCCGTGCCTGTGTGGATGCGGGTTGGATCAAATATGATCACCAGGTTGGACAAACAGGCAAGACTGTGCGTCCCAAACTCTATATTGCCGCCGGCATTTCCGGTGCCATTCAGCATAAAGTGGGTATGCAAGAATCTGATTTCATCCTTGCCATCAACCGTGATCCCCATGCCCCTATTTTCGATGTTGCTACAATGGGCATTGTTGGCGATCTGTATGAAGTTATTCCTGCATTGATCAAAGAAATTCGGGCGCGCAAAGAGGCTCAGAATGGATAAGAACGAGAAACTTGTATTTGATGTTATTGTAGTTGGCGCAGGTTTGTCAGGATCGGCGGCTGCGGCAATTGCGGCGCGAGGCGGATTGAAGGTCGCCGTGATCGAGCGTGGACAAAACCCCGGCAGCAAGAATTATTTTGGCGGCGCACTTTACACCCATTCCCTGATGGAAATCTATCCTGATTTTTGGGATCGCAAACCGCCGCTGGAACGACCTGTCACCGAAACCGGCTTCTGGTTCCTATCCACTGACGGTTTGGTGAAAGCCACAGTTCAGGGTGGAAAAGTCAACAGCAACCCGATCGATGCCTATGTGGCGCTGCGTGCCAAATTCGACGCGTGGTGGGCGGAACAGGCTCAAAAAGAAGGCGCATTCATCATTCCCAAGACCCTTGTTGTGGACTTTATCCGCGAGAACGGCAAGGTTGTTGGGGTCAAGACAGACCGCGACCAGGGCGATATCTACGCCCCAGTGGTAATTATCACTGAAGGCGTCAACAACCTGCTCACCCAAAAGCTTGGACTTGCCAAGCATGACCTGAAAGGCGAATCTTCCGCATTGGCTGTCAAGCAGTTGATTTCCCTGCCTGCTGCGACCATCAATGCCCGCTTTGGTCTGACCGATAACGATCATGGCGCTGCATTGTCTGTGATGGGAGATGTCTCAATGGGGTTACCTGGTCTGGGATTCCTCTACACCGGAGTTGATTGCGTTTCAGTGGGTGTGGGCGTTACTTTGGAAGCCCTGCGCGAAGCTGGTATCAAACCCTATGAGTTGCTGCAACGCTACATGAACCACCCGATGATTGCCCCATTGATCGCAGGTGGACGCCTGATGGAATACGGCGCGCACATCATCCCCGAAGGCGGCTGGTCAACCATGCCCCAGCTTTACACCGATGGCGTGATGGTGGCTGGCGACGCGGCTTCGATGGTAAACGCGCTGCACTGGGAAGGCACCAACATGGCGATCGTGGCGGGCAAGTCTGCTGCTGAAACCGCCATTGAGGCGCACCAGAAGAAGGATTTCTCCGCGCAATCTCTCTCCAGTTACCGCGCTCGCCTTGACAAGCGCTTCATCATGAAAGACCTGCGCCAGTACCGCAACCTGTCGCATTTCCTTAAGACGCATCCTGATTTCATGGCAATTTACCCGACCTTCCTCAACGATGCTCTGGGAATGTTCTTCACCGGGTTCGGCAAGCCAAAGGGACAGCTTTACAAGGATATTTTGAAATCCCTGACCAGCCGCCGCCCGTTGTTAAAAGCTGTAGGCGATATCGTCGCTTTCGGCAGAACCATTATTGGTATATAAACGAAAGGTGAATCTTATGACTGAAACCAGTGTAACTAAAAAGAATGACCTCCCTGAAGTTTACATTGACGATATTTTGATGTCGCTTAAGTACTTCACGGATGAGCATGAAGCGCATTTGAAAATTATTGATCCCCAAGTTTGTGTCAATTGCAAGGAGAAACCCTGCATTCAATTCTGTCCTGTAGGTGCCTACCGTACTCAAGATGGCGGTACTGTGCAGATTGCCTTCCAGAGTTGTGTGGAGTGTGGCACCTGCCGCGTAATGTGTCCTCCCGCCAATGTCTCATGGAAACTTCCGCGTGGAGGCTTTGGCGTTTCCTATAAGTTCGGCTAATCTTTGTGGAGCGGATCAAAAAAATCTTTGGATAACGCTCAGAGTGATTTGACTTAATTCATGCGCGCTGCGCCCCTTTTATGGTGTGCGGCGCGTATGAATTTAACTCTTGGTGAGAAAAAGAAACAACTCAACAGTAGTGAAGTAAGGCGGGTGGGTGCAATTGGGAGTAAAGTCAGGAGAAGATTTTTTTGTCAATGCGATTGTTGTATTCCAATTGGGCTGCAGGCTGTACCGGGTAATTTGTCATAAGGCTATGGAAACTTGGAGATGTTATTTTTTCACTCCAAATACTTTTTCAGGTCTGATTCGGAAGTTTTTTCAAGCCATTCACATACTGCAATTGTATTCTCCCTAAAGGAACCATTTGGTACAAATTTTTTATCAAATAATCCGCTGCCGATGGTGAATCCCCACGCGCCCGCCCGCCAGACTTCAGCCATCCGCTTGTAGGAGTCAATGGAGCCCGCCGACACGATCGGTACGTGGGTGGCTTTTACTACTTCCATTAAGAGTTTGTGCGCATCACCCGTATAGCGGTAACTTAACAAATCCATACCGGAAACTCCTTTGCTCTCCAAAAGGCGGGCGTGAGCAACGACCTCCTCAATTGTGCCGTCCATAATGCTGGGATGACCAAAGATGTGACCCGGGAATGGATAATATTTTAAAGACTTGTCTTTCAAGTACTTCAAAATCGAATCGAAGAGTACTGTCCCCATTAAAATATCAAAACCTGCCTCCACAGCAATCTTTGCTCCACGCAGACCTTCCTCTTCCGAAAGGCTGACTACTTCAAGATAGGTTGTTTTATTCGCATCTTTCATCTCGCGTACCAGCGCCTTCATCTCCTCCGGCGGAAGCCCGACATCCTTGAATCCCCAATGGGTAACGGGTGTATCCTTGCATTCACGGAAAATTTTCAAAGCATCCAAGACGGTCGTATCATTGTAGGTGAGCATCAAAATAAATTCTGGTTTCATTTTGTTTTGTCTCCTGTTTGAATCATACACCAACACAGGCTAAAATTGCCAATCTTATGTATCACCAGTACGGAAAAACCATGACCAATAAATTCCTGCCCTGAAATCCATGCTTTCTACCAGGCATGGATGAACAGTCCACCTTTTGGGGCGGACTGATAGAAAACTCCCTGTATCTCATAAAATCTGAAAGGAAAAATCGCCGATATGATTAAATTACCCTACGATCCCTCCGGTGGTGCGAAATTTTGGGAGGCGATTCGAAAACTGCCCGGTTTCCCCTTACACGAAACCATGCCCATTAAACATATGATTTTCGAATCGGATGCATTGTTCAAAACAACGGAAATATTAAAATCGGTTGGCGCTTGCCAGGATAAATTGCTGATCGTTGTCATGGACGAAACTCGAATGTATCGCGAGGGGATTGACCTTAAAACACAGATGCTTGATAAATTAGGGGAGGATGGTTGGCAGTTGCAGGTTTGTATCCTGCCTGCGGATGAAAGCGGACAAGTACACACGGATATGCTGCATATTCAGCAGGTACAGACAACTCTGAGATTAGGCTGCTCTGTTCTTTCCATCGGGTCGGGTGTGGTAACCGATATCGCCAAACATGGTTGTTTTCTCTACCAGCGGGAAACGGGAGAAAAAATTCCTTTCGTGGTCTTCCAAACAGCCAACAGCGTCAGCGCCTACACCTCTAATATGTCTCCGACATTTGTGGATGGTGTCAAGCGTACACTTGATTCCCGCTATCCTGACGCATTGGTCTGTGACCTTGAGACTCTGCGCGATGCCCCTATGGAAATGACCGTGGGCGGCGTTGGCGATATGCTGGCGGTGTTCGTCAGTTTTCCGGACTGGACTTTAGCGCATCATCTTGGTATGGATTCCACGTATTCGGAATTGGCAAAGAACCTTGTTGGCCCTCTGAGTGAATTATTATTCGAACATTCAGCCGGAATCCGTTCAGGCGAGTTGGAAAGTGTGGGAGTGCTGGCGAAGGTAATTGCATTAGGCGGTCTGGCGATGTCGCTTTCGCATGCCACCACGCCGATGTCTGGATTTGAACACGTTATGTCCCATGTGCTGGACTTGAAGGCGGAAATTGAACACGCACCGCTTGCCATGCATGGATCTCAGGTGGCACTCGCCACACTGGCAGGAGCAGAAATGTACCGCTGTTTTCTTTCGGACTTTGATCCACTCCTTGTATATTTGGATAATTGTTATCCTGCGCTGGAATCCATGAAGGCCCGGGTTGAGAATAGCTTTGCCGAGATCGATCCTACAGGAAAAGCAGGTGCTGAGTGTTGGGTAGATTACAGTCAAAAGCTGGAGAAGTGGCATGCGCACCGAAAAGATTTTGAGTCTGTTTTGAAGGAATGGGATGTAATTCGCGCTCTTCTCAAAGCCGAGACACGTTCTCCCGAGATGATCCGTCAAATATTATTGGCAGTTGGAGCCCCAACGCGTTGGTCACAACTTACTCCCCCCATTGATGAAAAAACGGCTCGGTATGCTTTTATGCATGCCTCATTGATGCGCAAGCGAATGACCCTGGGAGACTTGTTAATTTTTACAGGTTGGGATCGAGAAGCGCTCTGGGATAAAATATGGAAAGATTGCGCTTGAAACCTTGATGACGTAAAGGCCAACCAAGCTTAATAAGCAGTAAATAGAGTTAATGATAAACTATACTCAGGAAAACAAAAAAAGAATAAACATGTTAAGCCACACTATAACCGCCATTGCACATCCAAATATTGCGTTGGCGATGTAATCTCAAGGGAACACAATATTTGGTGTCGGCAAGGCTGGTTTTACCCATATATAGGACTTTGAACTCTGCGGCAGACTATCAAAACGCCTACGCCTCCATTGCAATGGAGGCGTAGGCGTTTTGAGTCAATTGTCGTATGGTAATTGAATCTATGTGAATGGATATGTGTAAATAAAGACCTGCCTAATTTACATATTCAACAACAAGTGTTATTATAAATTCAAGTATTTACTATTGTCAGGATAAAACCTCATGAAACCAAATGATTTTCTCTCCCCTGAGACTGGTCAGGTTGTCCTAACTCAACACGGATATTACACCTTTATTCCTGCTCCATTACCCCCAAAACTAAGCTGGATGCTGCAACTGGTTTCGGCATTATCAGAAGCAGAGCGTGATTTGAGCCGCCTTGCGACGTTGTCAGGCGCATTCCCCTTTCCACGTTTGCTGATCCAGGCATTTATACGACGCGAGGCTGTGCTCTCTTCCCGTATCGAAGGCACTCGCGCCACATTGGCAGAGCTGTACACGTATGAGTCTGCCCAGTTGTCTTTTTGGGAATCGCATGATGATGTGCGCGAAGTCCACAACTATGTTATGGCGCTGGATTATGGGTTGGAACGCTTGAAACGATTTCCCATGAGTCTGCGCTTTATCCGCGAAATTCATGAGAAGTTAATGCAAGGCGTACGCGGTGGAAACTTAACTCCTGGTGAGTTTCGGCGTACCCAAAACTGGATAGGAATGGCTGGCAGCACACTGGCAACAGCAACCTATGTTCCACCTCCTGTGGATGAGATGAATCTGGCGTTGGGGGATTTGGAAAAATTCATTCACAGCAGTAGTGATATCCCTGCTCTTGTGCGGGCAGCCATGATTCATTATCAGTTCGAAGCCATCCACCCATTTTTAGATGGCAACGGGCGCGTGGGGCGCTTGTTGATGGCGCTCTTATTTGCGGAGTGGCAGATTCTTCCACAGCCTTTGCTCAACCTGAGCGTCTATTTCGAGCGTTATCGCCAGGAGTATTACGACCGCCTGCTGGCAGTTTCCCAGCATGGAGATTGGGAAGCTTGGTTGCGCTTTTTCTTGCGCGGGGTGAGCGCCCAGGCACAAGATAGCGTTGCTCGCATGGAGCGTCTCGAAACAATCCGCACCAGGTATCAGTCCATTGTAGACTCCGAGAAAAACTCTGAACGCATGGGGGCTGTGGTGGATTTCTTGTTCGGACGCCCAATATTCAATGCAAAACAACTGGCAGAAGGGGTGGATATGCCCTTCAAAACCGCACGCCAGTATATTGAAAAACTCGTGCAGGCTGGTATTGTGTGTGAAGTGACTGGATACGCGCGCAATCAGATCTATCGCGCAGATGAAGTATTCAAAGCGTTAGATAACGTCGAAGTCTGATACAAGCAAGGAACCGCAATAACAGGTCGAATCGATTTGTGGGTATGATAGTAAAAGAGCCCATGCAACCGCATGAGTTCTTTTGACAAAATAAACTCACTCGAACAACACCTTCACATCATCCTGGCTTTATGAATGGAGTTGGGCAGTCAACGGCATCATCCAGGGACAAGTGGAAGGCAGGCTGATTTTTTATACAGGCTTATTCGTCATCATCCAAATCCATATCCCCCAAAAACTGGCTCGGATCAAAAGGCGGCTCCTTCGAGTCGTAGCGTTTGGGTGTGGATGGCGGTGGGATGTTGCGTGTCCATTGATGGGTGCGCTTCATCTCTTCCAGCATTTCCTTGTGCAGTTTATCATCGCCCCATTTTTCGAGCTGCCTGATTTGCTTCTTCACCCAATCCGCAGGTTCGCCAGGTTGACCTTCATCCCTGTCCAAAAAACTCCAGTCCACAAGGTTGGAGTTTTCTTTTTCTTCTGTGATGGATACCGAAAATAAATTTGCCAGTTTTTAGTCAATGCTCGGAAGATAGGGTGCGATGCGTTCCTTTTGATTTTCATTTCGGGCTTCGTGGATAAAATCCTTTGTCTTCGGCGCAGACGGGTCAATGAAATCCATCATGCGGTCGTAGCGCGAACCGTCGCCCGCAGGCGGAATCCACGGGATGCGGTGGGCATTGTCGCGCCACCAAATCACCTCGGCAAGCAGGCGTCTGGCGTCGGGGTCGTCGAAGCGTGAGCAGAGTTCACCCAAAGCCTCCGCTGAATCTGCGAAGAAACCCAGGTCGGCGTACTGTTTGCCAATCCAAAGCAAGGCGGCGCGCGGGGCTTTTGCTTTCTTTAACGCATCCGCAAAAATAGACCAAGCATAATTCGTACACTCATCGTCACCCAGACAATATGTGCCGAGCAATTCCATTTTGCCATCCTCAAGAATTTTGGCGACATCGGGCGAACCGTTTCTTTCCGCCCTGTCATCTGCATACTTTCCTTCCCACCTGCTCATAAAACGATAGGATAACGCCAGCCTGCGCCGCTGTTGCCAGGGACGGTCATCCCACTCATCAATGTTTCGCTGAATGGCGATGCGGTTGTCGTAAATCGTCCACTCGTCACAAAAAAGTTCGTAGACCAAATCCTGCGCTTCTTCGCATTCGGGGAAAAGCGCCAGCACATCGAAACACAACGCTGCGGCGTCAGACTGTCCGCAATACCATTGACCTTCCTCGCGAGCGCGGGCTAATGTTTGGTAACCATAATCGGGCTAGGTAGGCATTTAGAACAAACTCGGTTGGTTTGGTTTCTGCGGCAGGCTGGCGGCTTTTTCTTTCATCCACTCTGGCAATTGGATGGGCGGCTCTTTGAAAGGATGCGGGAATCCCAATGCTCCCCTTTGCAGCAGCAACTTGTTCCCCTCTGGCATTTGTTCATGTTCCAGCACAAAAACAGGAACCCAATTATTTTTGAGCGTTTCGGTTGCACCCGCCCAGGTTCCACCTGTTTCAGCATCGGATGCTACAACGATGGCGTAATCAGCCAGGGTATATATCAGGCGGTTGCGACCCATTGCCGCGCCAACGGAAAAACCCGCGTTGGGACTGTACGGCGTGACCAAACACAGGTCTCCGCTTTTTAACGCTTCCTTCTGATTTTTGACTGCCCTCGTTAAGCTATCTGCCAACACGCCGACGGCTGAGCCGCGCGCTTCGAGCGCGGATTCCATGCTGAGGGTGTCCACGCCTTTCGCGCCGCCCGAATACAAGACCTGACCTGAAAGTCCACACGCGTTGCCGACGAAGCGCGCACAATCCTGTCCCGCTTCATCCAGGTGTCGTGAGCCAACCACCGCAATCCCAGGCTGACCGAGCAAAGCCTTTTCGCCCGCATAAAACAAAACGGCTGGTGCAGATTCCTTCAACCGCTGGCGGTAACGTTCGGGATAATCCTTGTCGGCGCGGGTGATGGGGAAGATGCCAAAGAAAGAGAGGCGGGATAGTTCAACCTGTAAATCTTCGACGCGGTCTGTCAGTTGGGTGATGCGTGATGCGTAATCCGAATCGAGGGCGAGTTTGGTTTGCAAATCTGCCTGCGAGAGTCCGAGCAAGTCGGCGGGGCGAAGCGAGGCGGCTTGCAGTTTGCGTGCCAGCGGATTCCACTCGCGCAGGGTCATGGATTTAAGGGAGTCGTCGTTCAGTCCCAGTTGGGAGCAGAGCAGGAGCAGGGCAAGAGAGTCGGGAGACAACATGTGTAATCCGTAGTTGTTAATTGGTCAGGCGTCAGAATGAATAGTTCGAGTCAACGTTAGAACATTCACGCGGGAAGCGCCGTGTTTGAGCAACAGCTTTGTAATTTCGTCGAGCGTCGCGCCTGAGTCGAACAGGTCGTCCACCAGCAGGATTCGTTTTTGACCGACATCGCCGCGCATGGAAAATGCTCCCGCCACGTTGGCGCGTTTTTGCGCGAGGGTCTGCATCTCTTTTTGGGGCTGGGTCTGGCGGGCTTTGGCAACGATGCCTTGCACGGGTATCCTGATTTTACCCGCCAACACCTCACAAAACGCATGGACAGGACTCACCTTCCGCTCGGTGGAGGATGGGACGGGGATGATGAAGTCGGCTTGACCCATTTCGGGATGCGCCGCGAACAAATCAAGCGTCTGCTGAACCAGCGCGGGCAAGACCGTTGTATCGGAATCGTATTTCAGGCGGTAGGTCAAATCGCCCACACCGCTGCGGCTCCAGTCTGCGCCCGAGATGCGCGAGTGGAATCCCAGTGCCCAACCTTTTTGCCACGAGCCGACGAGCGGGCGGGGATGGGGTTTGTTGAGGAAAGAGTCGATGGCGTCGGGTTGCGAGGCAGGTTGGGATTCTGCTTTTCGCTTTTGCCGCGCGGCAAAAACACAGCGAATCATGCCGTAATCAATTTCGTCGGGCAAAAGCATTTTAATAGGTGTGATGGAATTGACCGCGCCTGCTTTTTTGATTGCGTCATCAATTTGCGCTTGCACTTCGGGCGGGATAACCCGCGACAATTCCAGCGCGCTGCGTTCAATCAACTGGGCGCAATGACCGTAAATCGTTCCAGTTGCCAGCCCGCGTTCTTTCGCAATTTGTTCGGGATTCAACCCATCGGCGAGAAATTTGGCGGTGTATTCCACAGTTCCGCCTGCTTCGAGTTTTCCTTTGGCGTGCAAGACTTCCGAAGTCTTAAGAGACTTCGGAAGTCTCATAGGTATCGTCTCTTTTTGTTTGATGGCATTTTCACCGCGCGGGGTCAGGCTCAAAACGGGATACTCGCCGCCGATGGATTTGACATAGCCCATTTCGTTCAACTGCCCAATCATCTCTTCGATGTCGTTTTGCCTGAAAACCCCCAGCCTACCGTAATATAAATTTTTGTCGTGATGAAATTTGAGAATATCCTGCGCCTTCGAGCCGTGCAAAATCTGCGCCAGTTTTTCGCGTCCCACTTTGAATTTAAGGCGGCGGATGCAATCGAGGATGACGAGGGCGGCGCGCTCCCCGTGATTCATCTGTTCCACGCTCCCGACTGGACTTGGGGCTGATTCCGCACTTCGGCAGTTGTCACAGCAATCAGCGGCTTCTGCTTTCCCCACGTCCCCGAAGTGATTCAGGATGATTTTGCGCCTGCATGAATTAGTCTCTGCGTAGTGAACAATCCCATCCAATTGAATCTGACGATGCTTGATATGCTCCCTGCTGTGGAGGACAGCGCTTTCGACCTCGTGTTGATTCCATGCGCCCCTGCGAAACAACATGCGATAGCCTTCATCTCCGAGATGTTCCAGACCACCCGCGCGTTCCAACTCAGACAGTCCCACCTTGATTTGAACGGGATGCAAACCCGTGACACGTGAGAGTTCATCGGTGGTAGTCCAAGTCTGCTCGCCCGTTCGAATGGCGTTGTGGATGGTGTGTAAATCTCCCGCAGCCAGTTCACTCTGCTGAATAAAAAACTCGTGCAATGCGCGGTCTTGCGGGTCGTAAAGCAGGGTGGCTTTTGCAGGCTGACCGTCACGTCCTGCACGTCCCGCCTCCTGATAATAGGCTTCGAGCGAACCAGGCAGGGAATAGTGAATCACCTGGCGCACGTCGGCGCGGTCAATGCCCATACCGAAGGCGTTGGTGGCGCAGATAACGTTCAACCTGCCAGAGATGAAATCATTTTGGATGCGCGTCCGTTCTTCGGGCGGAAGTCCCGCATGATAAAACTCGGCAGGGATTCTAACAACTTCGCGCGCGAACTCGGTCACTTCCTCCGCGTCGCGGCGTGTGCCTGTGTAGATGATAACGGAACCAGATTCGCAGGTAGATAAAAGCTCATTGATGGCTCTCAACTTCGAGGTGAGTCCCGAAGCGTATCTCACATCGAGGGCCAGGTTTGGGCGGTTGAATCCAGTCACGATGCGGGTCGAGTCGCCCAATCCAAGCAGGCGGATAATATCCTGCTGGACTTGCGGCGTGGCGGTAGCGGTCAGTGCGGCTGTGAGCGGATTCTCCAATGCGGCACGGGCTTGCGCAATGTGCAAATAATCTGGACGAAAATCATGACCCCATTCCGAGATGCAGTGCGCCTCATCCACGGCGAGCAGGCTGACGGTTTGCGTTTTGAGCGCATTCAAAAATTGAACGTTTCGCAATCGTTCGGGCGCGACGTACACAAGGCGGTATTTATTTTGCGAAAGATTTT